>JAEXPB010000120.1 GCA_023438965.1 Bacillota bacterium
GCCCAACCCTGGCTGGCCTACCGGATCACCAATTCACCCTGGCTGCTCAGCCTGGTCAGCGTCATGCAAAGCGTACCGGTTTTTCTGTTTTCCATGTTCGCCGGCGTCCTGATCGACCGGATTCCGAAAAAGCGGCTCCTGTTCATCACACAGTCCGGGTTGGCGATCATCACGCTGATCCTGGCCATTCTGGTTTTTACGGACAAAGTGCAGTATTGGCACATTCTGGTACTGGCCACAGCGATGGGCGTCGTCAACAGCCTCGATATACCGACCCGCCAATCCTTCGTCGTCGAGTTGGTGGGCAAGGAAGACCTGATGAATGCCATCGCTTTGAACTCATCAGTTTTCAATACAGCCCGCATAATCGGGCCAGCTTTGGCTGGACTGGCTATGGGTTATCTGGGTATTGCCTGGTGCTTCCTGATCAATTCCATCAGCTTTACCGCGATGATCTTCTGTCTGTTTTTCATCAAGCCGCTGCCGATTTCCCGTTCGGCCCGGCCCGCCGAACAGCATCTGCTGGCCGACTTGAAAAGCGGCTTGCAGTATGTCTTCCACACCCGGCTCATTCTGAAGACCTTGTTAACCACAGCCATTGTCACTACTTTCGCCATGAACTTCAATACCTTGATCCCGGTCTTCGCCGACCAGATCTTGAAGCTGGGGGAAACCGGCTACGGCTTCCTGATGTCGATCATGGGCATCGGTTCTCTGGCTGGCGCCCTCTTCGTCGCCATGTTGAGCAAGAACGGGCCTATGAAGTTCATTTTGAATCTGATGCCGATCCTGATAGCCGGCTTGCTGATTCTGGTCAAGTTCACCCAGGTGCCGGCCTTAACCGGCATATGTCTCGCCTTGATCGGCTTCAGCACCGTTTCCTTTACTTCGACAACCAATTCAACCATCCAGCTGCGCGCGGACGATGAATACCGCGGCCGCGTCATGGGACTCTACATCCTGGTCTGGAATGGCACCGCTTTGTTCGGCAGCATGTTCGCCGGCTTCGTTTCGGACCGTTTGGGCGCCGATATCGGATTTGCCGCCTGCGGCGCCATGATGGCGCTGCTGATTATCTTTGTCAATGCCATTCGCGGCAATAACCAGCGTCACGCCCATGACAGCCCATGAATTCTCCTATCTTAGCCGTTACTTGTTTGTTGGCCTGATTGCGGTCTTTGTCGTGCTGCAATTCAAGCGAGCCCTGCAAGAACTGCGTTGGGACCTGAAGCATAAGATCCAGCCGGTGGCTGGTTGCTGCCTGCTGCCGCGTCAACCAGATGAACCGCCGGTCCTGCCGCTCTTCCATACCAACAGCCTCGGCCGGGCCGCGGCTTGCGACATCCGGATCCGCGACAACGGCGTCGGCAAGCGGGCAGCCGATATTTATATTTATGACGGCGAATGGTTTATCCGGCCGGCCAGCCGGCGACATACGGTCCTGATCAACGGCGTACGTATTCTGCCGCCGACTCCCATCCGCGATCAGGACCATCTGGCCATTGACGACCAGGTGTATGTGTTCCGCCATTTCCCAGCCAGCGCTGCCGCTTCGGCAGGACAGGCGTCTTCGCAGCCGCTGCCGCTTTCAACGCAGCCAGGCACGGGAGGCGGTCGTCGCGGCCAGGCTGGTTCCTGGCTGGCCGCCAATCTGTTCGCCCTGGCCGGCAGTCTTTTGGCCGGGGTCCTGACCCCGGCCGATCTGCCGGAGTTGCAGCTGGTGCTGACAGTTTCCTGTCTGGTCATACTGCTGATCATCAACCTGTACTACTTCCTGCTGCCGGTCATCTTGCGCCAGGCCGATCGCGCCCTGCTGCTTGGCATGCTGCTTCTGGTCTTTCTGGGGTTGATCTTCCAGATCCGGCTGTCCCTGGGCATTCTGGATGCCGATACCAAGCTGGCGGCCGGTGATGCCGCGGCCAGGGTCCTGCGCGATCTGTCCAGCCAGGGGATTTCTCTGATCCTGGGTTTGATGCTGTTTCCGCTCATGGCCATTCTGGTGGCGCGTACCCGGCTGCTGGAGCCACTCGGCATTATCTGCGCCATCCTGACTCCGCTGATGCTGGCGGCCACCCTGGTCCTCGGCAATGGCGCCGATGCCTACGGCGCAACTTTATGGATCAACATCGGCGGCCTGACCATTCAACTGACTGAATTCGCCAAGATTACCTATCTGATCGTGCTGGCCAGTTTTTTCAAGAACCGGCCCGCCCGGCGCGTTCAGCTGGCGTTCGCCGCCTGGGCCGCCCTGGTCTTTTTCCTGATCATGCTTCTGCCGGACCTGGGATCGGCCATGATCCTTCTGCCGGCTACCTTGCTGGTCTATGTCGTCATGACCTCTGAATACTGGACCACCCTTCTGATCCTGGCTGCCGGATCCGGCATCGGCGCGCTGGCCTTCTCGCTCTTCCCGCATGTTCAACGCCGGTTGTCCGGCTGGACGACGCTCTGGACTGAAGTCAACGACAGCAACCGGCAGATTGTCTATGGTTTGCAGGCAATCGCCCGCGGCGGACTTTTTGGCCGCGGCATCGCCAACGGCAGTCCAGGCGGCATCC
>JAEXPB010000142.1 GCA_023438965.1 Bacillota bacterium
ACATGGGCATCATTGCCGGCCAAAAAGCCGTCATTACCAAGGCCAAGAAGTCCGTATCCGCTTTCAAACTCCGCGAAGGCATGAACATCGGCTGCAAGGTCACCCTGCGCGGCGAGAAGATGTACGCTTTCCTGGACAAACTGATCAATATCGCCCTGCCGCGGGTTCGTGACTTCCGCGGCGTCAATCCCAACTCCTTCGACGGCCACGGCAATTATGCCATGGGTGCCAAGGAACAGCTGATCTTTTCGGAAATCGAGTACGACAAGATCGACAAGATCCGCGGTATGGATATCATTATCGTGACGACGGCCAATACCGACGAAGAAGCCCGCGAGCTTCTCCGCCTGCTCGGCATGCCGTTCAGCAAGTAAGCGGGAGGAACGGGAAATGGCGAAAAAGTCAATGATTCTCAAACAGCAGAGCACGCCGAAATTCAGCACGCGGGCGTACCATCGCTGCAAGCTGTGCGGCCGTCCTCATGCTTACATCCGGAAATACGGCATCTGCCGCCTGTGCTTCAGGGATCTCGCCTATAAGGGTCAGATCCCCGGTGTTCGCAAGGCCAGCTGGTAAGCGCGGCGTCAGGAAGGAGGAAATTCAATGCAGATCACAGATTCCATCGCAGATATGCTCACCAGAATCCGTAATGCCGGTACAGCCGGACATCCGAATTGCGAGATCCCGGCATCCAATGTCAAGAAGGCGATCGCCCAGATCCTGTTTGAAGAGGGCTACATCAACAAGGTTGAATATGTCGCGGACGACAAGCAGGGCAAGCTGAAGATTACCTTGAAGTATGCGGCCAAGAAGCCGGTCATTTCCGGGATCAAGCGCATTTCCAGACCCGGTTTGCGGGTTTACGCCGATACGGAGAACCTGCCGAAGGTCCTCGGCGGTTTGGGCATTGCCATCATCTCGACCTCGCATGGCATCATGACCGATAAAAAGGCCAGAACCACAGGCGTCGGCGGCGAAGTGCTCGCTTATGTCTGGTAACGTAAAACTCTGAAACGGGCGACGGCCGCTCTGGCGGCTGCCGCTCTCAATCTCAAGAGCAGGAGGAATGGACAATGTCCAGAATTGGTAAATTGCCGATCGAGATCCCGGCCGGGGTCGACGTCAAGGTCGACGGACAGGTTGTGACCGTCAAAGCCGGTCAGACCGTGCTGACCCAGACTGTCCACAATGACATGAAGGTCGCCGTCGAAAACAAAAAAGTCATCGTCACCCGTCCGAGTGACGAACAGCAGCACAAAGCGTTGCATGGTCTGACCCGTTCGCTGATCAACAACATGGTCCTTGGCGTCTCCAAAGGATTCTCCAAGAGCCTCGATATCAACGGCGTCGGCTTCAAAGCCCAGAAACAGGGCAAGACCCTGGTGCTCAACCTGGGTTTCTCCCACCAGATCGAAATGCCGGAACCGGCAGGTATCACCCTCGAAGTTCCCACACCGAACAAAGTGGTCGTCAAGGGCGCGGACAAGCAGATGGTCGGCGAAGTCGCCGCCAAGATCCGTTCCTTCCGTCTGCCGGATCCTTACAAGGGCAAGGGCGTCAAGTATGACTTCGAAGTCCTGAAGCTCAAGGAAGGCAAGACCGGTGCCAAAGGCGCCAAGGGCAAAAAATAAGGAAAGGGTGAGACGATATGATCAGTAAGACTTGCCGAAATGAAATCCGCAAGAGAAAGCATCTCCGGGTCCGCAAGAAGATCAGCGGAACGCCTGAAAGGCCTAGGCTCTGCGTTTATCGCAGCCTGTCCAATATATATGCCCAGGTGATCGATGACAGCAAAGGCCAGACACTGGTCAGCGCATCGACGCTGGACAAGGAAATCAAAGAAAAAGTCAGTTATGGCGGCAACATCGAGGGTGCGGCGGAAGTTGGCAAACTGGTCGCTCAGCGCGCGTTGGCCCAGGGTATTGAAACCGTTGTCTTTGATCGCGGCGGTTACATTTACCACGGCCGGATCGCCGCACTGGCAACAGCAGCCCGCGAAGCCGGACTGAATTTCTAAGCAGGGAGGAAATGTCATGCGCATCGATCCAAGCACGCTCGAGTTGAAAGAGAAAGTCATCCATATCGGACGCGTTTCCAAAACCGTCAAAGGCGGCCGCAACTTCCGTTTCGCCGCGCTGGTCATTGTCGGTGACGAGAACGGTCATGTCGGCAAAGGTCTCGGCAAAGCGGCCGAAATTCCCGACGCTATCCGTAAAGGCATCGAAGATGCCAAAAAGAACCTGATCGAAATCCCGTTGGCCGAATCCACCATCCCGCACGAAACCATCGGCCAATTCGGCGCCGGCAAAGTCCTGCTCAAGCCCGCTGTCGGCGGTACCGGCGTCATCGCCGGCGGCCCTGTCCGTGCCGTGCTCGAGCTGGCCGGCGTTAGAGACATCCGGACCAAGTCGCTCGGAACCAACAATCCGAACAACATGGTCAATGCGACCATGGAAGGTTTAAAGAACCTGAAATCACCTGAACAGGTCGCCAGACTTCGCGGCAAGCCCGTGGAAGACATACTGTAACAGGGGGGCTTTCAAGTGGCTAAAGTCAAAATCACGCTCATCAAGAGCACGAACAGTGCCAACAAGAACCACATCGCCACCGTCAAGGCGCTGGGTCTGCACCGTATCGGCCAGACCGTCGAACAAGAAGCAACTGCCAACATTCTGGGCATGGTTCACCGGGTTGCGCATCTGGTTCGCTGTGAAGAAGCTTAAGGAGGTGTCCTGTCATGAAAATCAATGAACTCAAAGCATCTCCGGGAGCCCGCCAAACGGCGTACCGCAAGGGCCGCGGCGTTGGCTCGGGTAACGGCAAAACGGGCGGCCGCGGCCATAAAGGCCAGAATGCCCGCGCTGGCGGCGGTGTCCGTCCCGGATTTGAAGGCGGCCAGATGCCGATCTATCGCCGGCTGCCGAAACGCGGCTTCACCAACAAGCGCTTCCGCGTCCAGTATGTGGAAATCAATGTCTGCGACCTGCAGCGTTTTGAAGACGGCGCGGTCATTGATGCCGCCGCTTTGCGGGAATCCGGCATCATCAGCCTGCCCAAAGTCAACGATGGCATCAAAGTGCTGGGTAATGGCGACCTGACCAAAAAGCTGACCGTCAAGGCGAATGTCTTTACAGCCAGTGCCAAAGAGAAAATCGAAAAGGCTGGAGGATCGGCCGAGGAGGTATAAGCATGTCCGGTATGATTGAAACCCTCAAGAATGCCTTCAAAATTCCGGACCTTCGCAAAAAACTGCTTTTTACACTGCTGATGCTGGTTATTTACCGGATTGGTATTAAAGTGCCGGTCCCCGGCATCGATTCCGAGGCTTTTACAGCCCTGATCGACCGATTTGGCCAGTTAGGCAACTTCCTGGACATCATTTCCGGCGGCGCTTTCAAGCAGGTTTCCGTCTTTGCGATGGGTATCACCCCGTATGTCAACTCGTCGATCATCATGCAGCTTCTGACAGTGGCCATTCCGGCCCTTGAACGGATGCAGAAGGAAGGCGACGAGGGCCGCAAGAAGATCCAGCAGTATGTTCGTTATCTGACGATCGGCCTCGCGCTGATGCAGGCCGGCGCCTATTGGTTCGCCACCCGCACTGCTTCCGCCAGCACCCTTCCGGGATGGCTGAATGCGCTGTTGGTCATGGCCAGCTTCACCGCCGGTACGGCTTTCATCATGTGGATCGGCGAGCAGATCAACGAATTTGGTATCGGCAACGGCATCTCGCTGATCATCTTCGCCGGTATCGTCACCCGCGGACCGAGTGCGGTCCAGCTGCTGTACAACTACTTCCAGCAGTGGACCATCCAGCGGAATGTCATCGTATCCGTTGTCGGCACGATTCTGGTTTGCGCCGTCTTCGTGCTGATCATCGCCCTGGTTGTCTTCGTCCAGATGGCTGAACGCCGGATCCCGATCCAGTACGCCAAGAAGGTGGTCGGCCGCAAGATGTATGGCGGCCAGAGCACCTACCTGCCGATCAAGGTCAACCAGGCAGGCGTCATCCCGGTTATCTTCGCCATTTCGATTGTCTCCCTGCCCTCGACGCTGGTTTCGCTGTTTGGCGGCACCGGCCCGGTGGCTCAGTGGTTCATGAACTTCAGCGGCAATCCGGTCTATTATATAGCCTATGGTCTGCTGATTCTGGGCTTCACATTCTTCTACTCCATGGTCCAGTTCAATCCGATTGAAGTGGCCAACAACCTGCAGAAAAACGGCGGTTTCATCCCCGGTATCCGTCCGGGACGCCCGACCGCCGAATTCATCCACAAGACCGCCCGCCGGTTGAACTGGTTTGATGGATTATTCCTGATCCTGATTGTCTTGTTCCCGACCTTGATGAGCGCGGTTACCGGCTTCTCCGGCATCTGGTTCGGCGGCACAGCCATCCTGATCCTGGTCGGCGTGGCCATCGACCTGGTCAATCAGCTGGAATCCCAGATGGTCATGCGCCATTACAAAGGATTCCTTGATTGATCCCAATCACAACAGATAGAAGGGTGTCCGGCCGTAAGACCGGATACCCTTATTCCTGTTTCAGGCGTCAGGAGGCATCAGACATGCAAATCGTATTACTAGGCCCTCCCGGATCCGGCAAAGGCACGTTGGCGGCTGAGCTGCTCCCGATTTATCAGGTGCCGCA
>JAEXPB010000214.1 GCA_023438965.1 Bacillota bacterium
GAGCCGCCTGGTACATGACCTTGGCGATCTTCTCCGATGAGCTGACGCCGGCGAAGAGCATCTGGCTCAGGCCGTAAAACGCATAGGGCGGGTTGAAGAAAAGCAATAGGACCAGCCCAACCAGCAAACCGATGCCGATCGAGGCCAGGGAGGCCAGGATGCTGGTCATGCCGGGGTGGTCCATCAGTTGACGCAACTTGATTTTCATGCCTTGTCGCCCCCCTTGCCCTGCCGCCGGGCACCGGCCATGTACAGGCCCAGCTGCTCGCCCGTGGTGGTCCGCGGATCGAACTCGCCGACGATTTCGCCTTCATACATGACCAGGATCCGGTCCGATACGTTCATGACTTCATCCAGTTCCAGCGAGATCAGCAGGACGGCCTTGCCGGCGTCCCGCTGGGCGATCAGCTGGGTGTGGATGTTCTCGACGGCGCCGATGTCCAGGCCGCGGGTCGGCTGGATGGCCACCAGCAGCTCCGGATTCTTGTCGATTTCCCGGGCCAGGATCGCCTTCTGCTGGTTGCCGCCGGACATGCTGCGGACGATCGTCGATGGCCCTTGCCCGCTGCGGATGTCGTATTGTCCGATCAGTTTTTCCGCGTATTGGCGCACATTGTCCCGGCGGATGATGCCGCGGCGCTGGAATTCCGGCTGCCAGTAGCGCTGCAGGACCAGGTTGTCAGCCAGCGTGTAGTCCAGTACCAGGCCGTATTTGTGCCGGTCCTCCGGGATATGGCTCATACCCAGCTTCGACCGGCTGCGGATGGCGGCATGGGTAATGTCCACGCCGGCCAGCGTGACATGACCGCCGCTCGCTTTCTCAATGCCGGTCAGGGCGTAGCTGAGCTCGCTTTGGCCGTTGCCCTCGATGCCGGCCAGGCAGACGATCTCGCCGGCGCGCACCGTGAAGGAAACCCCTTTGACCGCGTTGTTCTTGTGCAGTTTGGATGGCACGGTCAGGTTGTCGACTTGCAGGATCGCCGGGCCGGGTTGGGCTTCCTTCTTGTCGATCTTGAACTGGATCTCCCGGCCAACCATCATGCGGGACAGTTCTTCCCGGGTTGTCTGCGCCACATCGACCGTGCCGATGCATTTGCCTTTGCGCAGGACCGTGCAGCGGTCGGCGACCGCCATGATTTCATTTAATTTATGGGTGATAAACAGGATCGACTTGCCCTCGGCCTTCAGGTCGCGCATGATCTGCATCAGTTCCTTGATTTCCTGCGGGGTCAGCACCGCGGTCGGCTCGTCGAGGATCAGGATGTCGTTGTTCCGGTACAGCATTTTAAGAATTTCAACCCGCTGCTGCATGCCGACCGAAATATCCTCGACCAGGGCGTCCGGCTCGACGCTGAGGCCGTATTTTGTGCTCAGCTCGCAAATCCTGGCTCGGGCTTCGCCCTTGCGCAGAACCCCGAAACGATTTGGCTCGACGCCGAGGATAATGTTCTCCAGGACCGTGAAGATCTCCACCAGTTTGAAATGCTGATGCACCATGCCGATTTGCAGGGCATTGGCATCATTCGGACTGGTTATCCGGACGACTTCGCCGTCCTTTTTGATGGTACCATTTTCCGGCTGGTAAAGACCGAACAGAATGCTCATCAATGTGCTCTTGCCGGCGCCGTTCTCACCGAGCAGGGCATGGATCTCACCCCGCTTCAGCTGCAGGCTGACATCGTCGTTGGCCAGGACGCCGGGAAATTCCTTGGTGATGTGGAGCATTTCAATGACATAATCACCCATAATTGCCTCCGGATTTGGACGAAAAGGCCAGGCACCGGGCCCGGCCTTTTCGCTTGTCTATGCCTGTTTCACTTCAGTTTCGGCAACGATGACTAATTCAAGTACTCGACTTTGCAGAGCTTGACCGTCGGTTTGGTCTTCGAGTCGTTGGACACGGTGACCTTGCCGTCCTGCATGTCCTTGAAGAGGGTGTTGTAGTCGGCGACCGTGAACTTGGTCAGGCGCCAGGATGCCGTGGCGGTCGGCAGGCCGACGCAGTTCTCGGCGGCGCCGAGAGTGGCGGTCTTGCCGGCATGGGCGGCGTCCCAGGTGCCCTTGTTGGCGTAAAGGGAAGTCAGGGCCAGCTTGACGGATTCGGTCAGGCCCTTCATCGCGGAGGTGATGATCACATCGGACTGGCTGGCCTGGTCGACGTCGACGCCGATCACTTTGCCCTTGGCTGCGACCGCCGCGGCAACCGCGCTGGTGTAAATGCCGCCGCCGCAGGAGAAGACGACCTGGGTACCTTCGGTATACCAGCCGGACATCTTGGTCTTGATTTCGTCGCTGGCTGCGAACACGCCGGAATACCAGTACTTGATGGTCACATCATTGGCCTTGAGGCCCAGCTTCGTCGCGGCAGCCTCAGCGCCCTGGATATAGCCGAAACCGTAACGGATAACCGCCGGCACATCCATGCCGCCGAGGAAGCCGAGTTTACGGTAGCCGTCCATGACGGCGGCGTAACCAGCCAGGTAGCCGGCCTGCTGTTCCTTGTACAGGATGCAGTGGACGTTGCTTTCGGGCTTGTAGGGCTTATAGTCGGCGGTATGCGGTTCGCCGTCCAGCAGCAGGAACATGACCTTGGGATACTGGGTCTGGACCTGGTAGATCGCTTCTTCAAACAGGAAGCCCGGGCAGACAATGGTCTTGGCGCCCTTGCTGATCGCGGTCTTGATGGTTTCGACGCGGGCCGCGGTCGAGTCTTCACTCGGCTTATAATAGGCATAGGACTTCTTGTTGGCCTCGGCGTAAGCCTTGACGCCGGTCCACGCGCCTTCGTTGAAGGACTTGTCGTCGATATTGCCGACGTCGGTGATCAGAGCCAGTTCCTTGGTGGTCGAGGTCTGGGCGCAAGATGTCAGCAGAGGCGCCAGGGAGAAGAGCAAAGTCAGAACCAGAAGCACAACCAGATACTTTTTCATGAACATTTTCCTCCTCCGAATTGATGATGATAGCAGGGATGGTATTAACAAATATTC
Organism: Bacillota bacterium; assembly: GCA_023438965.1. Classification (GTDB taxonomy): domain Bacteria; phylum Bacillota; class Clostridia; order Saccharofermentanales; family UBA5734; genus UBA8949. The sequence goes on from JAEXPB010000214.1 coordinate 2,988, forward strand.
TAACACTCCTAGGCAAAATAGAGAATATCAAAAGTCGGTTAATCGTCATTTTAGTCATTTAATGATCATCGGCCAACCGCAGCGGCGCTTATTCACAGTAATAGCGGTAGACGGCCCGGGCGATGGCTTCAGCCACGCGCTGCTGGTTTTCGGCTTGCCGGATCAAAGCCAGGTCGCCGCTATGGCTCAGGTAGGCCATCTCGACCAGGGCGCCGACCAGGTTCTCCTCGCGCAGAACGGCGTAATTGTCGCTGCGTACCGGGTTTTTGTAACTGAAAACGAGTTCCGGCACATCGCCGGAGAGTGTGCTGTACAGCAGATTGGCCAGGCGCTGCCTTTCGCCGTCGCGATAATACCAGTAGGCCGGATTGCGCAGCATGCCCGGCTTGGACTCCGCCAGCTCATCGCTGTAGATTGCCTGCGCCGTCGAATAATAGACCATCGAACCATGCAGGGATGCGTCGTCGGCGCTGTTGCAGTGGAGGGAGAGGAAGAGGACATCCGTATGCTGGCGCTCGATGTCCAGCAGGCTGCGCAGGTCGGCGCACGCACCGTAGCCATACATGATGCCCCGGGTTTTGGTCGAGACGACATCGCTGTTGGCGGTTATGATGTCGTCCATGTCTTTGAGCAGGGGCGGTATGATCGCCGTGTCCAGGCCGGCTGCGCTCAGAACCGGCTGATGCCGCTCCAGGATTTTGCGTCCCGTGAAGGCAGCCCGCCGATGCAGGGAGACAAAGGTGTCCGAGCTGCGGGTCAGGATGACCGTGGCGCCGCGACTGGCCAGAACCTCCTTCAGACGCTGTGCCACGGCATAATTCAGGTT
>JAEXPB010000298.1 GCA_023438965.1 Bacillota bacterium
ACCGAGTTGATGTAATCTTGCTGCAAATGATCGATCATTATGCCCAAGCCGGTGTTGATGCCATCATGTTCCCGGAGGATTGGGGCACGCAAACCCAGACGATGATTAGTCCACAGCTCTGGCGTGAAGAATTTCAGCCGCGATTCATCAAGCTCTGCGATGCGGCCCACCGTAGAAGTTTACGGATATTTATGCATTCCTGCGGAGCCATTGGGGCTATCGTGCCGGATTTGATCCGATCAGGTATCGATGTTCTGCAGTTTGACCAGCCAATGCTGCATGGCATTGACCAATTAGCTGCCTGGCAGGCGGAGCAGCCGATTACTTACTGGTGTCCGGTAGATATTCAACGTACACTGCAAACCCATGATGAGCGGCTGATCGAAGCTGAAGCGCGTGAAATGCTGGAAAAGCTATGGCGAGGTCGGGGTGGCTTTATCGCTGGGTTCTATCCGGATGAAGCCTCGATCGGACTTGAACCCCGGTGGCAGCAGATTGCTTGCGCTGCTTTCCGGAAATACGGCCAGGACGTTGATGCCCCAGTCGTAGATGCGGTAAATTGTGGCTAAACAAGACTAATCCCATATTTGGGAGGGAATAACATGAAATTATCATCCTATGAACGAATCATGCGTCTGTTCCAAAATAAGGAAGTCGACCGTCCGGCCTTAAAACTGTGGGGAGCAGGTCTGGAAAACCGTTTGCTGCATCCGGACTATCAGCCGGTTTGCGAGTTGGCGGCGCGCCAGAGCGACCTGTTCGAAGGATACAGTACGCCATTTAATGTTTACTGCGGCCAAAACGCCCAACAACTAATTGAATATGAAATCAAAGATACTGATCAGCCATTCTGGCAAGACCGTCATGTCACATTCCATACGCCGGAAGGCAAGCTGCATGGCATCGAAAGGATTTCTACCCGGGGGGAGCCATCCTATACACTGGAATACCTGGTCAAGGAGCCCGAAGATATTGATAAGCTCCTGTCCATGCCTTATGAACCGGATGCGTTCAATCCCGATGCCTATTGGCGGCGGCAGGCGCATCTAGGTGACCGCGGTGTGGTTTTATTCACCTTGCATGAAGCCGGATACGCGCTGCATCGCATGACAGGTTCGGAGAATTTAGCTTATTTCAGTGTCGATTGCCGCGATAAACTGGATGAAATCCTCAGTGTTTATTCCAGCCGCGTCAGAGAATTTACCGGTCGTGTTTTATCGTCCGGACTAACCGTTCCCTTCCAATGGGCTGGTCCGGAAGTCTTTATTCCGCCGCTGGCTTCGCCAAAGGATTTTGCGGACTTCGTCTTCCGGTATGATAAGCTGTTATGTGATGATATTCATCAGGCTGGTGGCTATGTCTGGGTACATTGCCATGGAAAAGTGGCGAATTTCATAGGTCGTTTTATTGACATGGGTGTTGACATCCTGAATCCGCTCGAGCCGCCGAAGAATGGCGATATCGAGTTGGCGACCATTATCGGCAAGTTCGGCAGCCGCATCGGTTGGGAAGGCAATATTGAAATCCAGGATATCATTCAGGCTGAACCAGAGCGCTTGCAAGAGCTGATCCGGACCTGCGTCCAGGCCGGGAACCAGAGCGGACGCTTCATCCTGTGCCCTTCAGCCGGCTTTATGGAGTATCCTTTCCCAGCCAGAGAATATATCAATAATTTGTTGCTTTATCTGCAATACGGCTGGGAATGCGTCGAACAATGCCGGGATGTCCGGGGCCAACCGTAGCTGACCAGCATCCATCGGAGAAGTGATTTGCACGGCTTTGACCATTACACACCCAATTCTCCAAGTTCCGCCAGGATCGCAGCGAACGCCGGATTTTCGTGCAGCGACTCGAACGCTGGATTTTCGGCGACAGCCTGGCGTGCGCATTGATTCAGATAGCTGCGGGAAAAGGCCGGTTCAGCCCACTCGACCGCATCGAGAAACGGATTGATCAACCGGTCGTCCGGCGGATAAGGTAGCCGGGCGCAGCGGACATATTCACGCAAAGCAGCCAGCGTTTCGTCGACATGACCCTGGGCGGCTTGGATTTCCGCCAGAAACAAGTATTGATTCTGATCCTGGCCATACAGGCGATCGCGTCCCAGCAGATGAGACAGCTGCAGATGAACTGTGATCAGTTCTTGCGCCAACGGCAGATTTTCCTCCCGTCGGGCGATTTTGGCCAGAATAGTCAGGGCGACGTCGCAGGCCGTATAATGGTTGGCCAGCAGATGCTGCGCCATTTGCCGGGCTTGACCGTTATCTCCCATCGCGTAATAGACGGAAACCAGCATGCGATCCGGGTCGGCGCCGGGCGCCGGTATCGCCTGCAGGACACGGAGCGCATCTTCATAGCGGTCCTGGGACAAGTAACAAGCACCCAGGCTATGCCGGGCGGCATCCCGGACCTGCGGATCGCCGCTGTCGGTTGCCGCTTCGAAAAGCGCCACCGTGCGGCTGGTCAGTTCGGCCGCCGCTGCGGCCGATCCGGCGCAGGACAAATGCATCATGTAGGTATGGCCGATCCGCAGCTTGAGCAGTCGATTGCTCGGATATTCTTGCAGCCGCGACTCGCAATGTGCCAGCGCATCGGGAAAGGGCAGCGACTCCAGATCGGCCGCACATTGGCTGGCGAGTGCCTGGACTTGCTGTTCGGATAACTGCGCTTCGTATCCCAGCAGCTCATCGACAGAAACTTCAAATAGCCGGGCCAGCGCCGGCAGCAGCGTAATGTCGGGATAGGCGGCGCCGGTCTCCCATTTGGATATGGCGGCCACGGACAAGCCAAGACTCTGTGCCAGTTGATCCTGTGTCAGGTTAAGGTTCTTGCGGTAGGCTTTGATATTTCGGCCAATAAGCAGCGACATTGGACACCTGGCTTTCTGTCATTGTCGTATAGACGCGGTATTAATGTCATTATAGAAAGTAACCTGCCAAGCGGCAATGGCTGCGTTTTCACAAAAGTAGCTGTTTTATTCAACTGGCGGTTAATTTTCCGTGCGATCGTCACGCCCCAGACCAAAGGCCGGCGGCATTGCTGCCACCGGCCTTTGCGGAATAATTCAGGTATCATTTGAGAGGAACGATCATTCCGGCGTCTACTCCTCAGCCAAACAGCGGGCCGTAGGTCGCGCAGGCGCGGTAGTCGGCCGATTCGGTCTCGACGGTGCCGAAGGCGGACCAGGCGTGCGGGCGGAAGACCTGCTCGGCCGGCACATTGTGCAGGGAGACCGGGATGCGCAGCATGCTGCAGAGGGTGATCAGCCTGGCGCCGATGTGGCCATAGCAGAAC
>JAEXPB010000307.1 GCA_023438965.1 Bacillota bacterium
TAGTATGGCCGGCAGCCGGCGGCGGGAGTGCCATCCGGTCAATTGCCTGATCGCATCCCACGCCGCAGCGCTCATTCGCGGGATGACAAAAAGCGGACCGAGCAGGACAACGGTACCAAAGCAAAAATAGCGGCCCAGCCGCGGTAAAAACCGGTCGGTGATCTCCCGAAAGCTTCCTTTGCCGCGCACCATAGCCACATAGGCCAGCAAAGGCAGGATTATTCCAGATATCAGCACGCCCAAATAGGCCGTAAAAACCTGGCTGCCGCTCTCTTTCCCCCAGGTTACCGGATAAAGCAAGCAAGAAGCGCCAAAATGAACCGAAAACAAGGCGCCGCCCAAGGTTATCAACTTGCGGAGGGAAAGATGATCCTTCATGCCGTTAATCCCTTCCTGTCGGCCAGACAGCCGATCCATGGCCATTTATGGCTGATTATATCGTGGCGGCCGGGCGGGATCTTCAGCTGAAACTACAAAATGACTTGTCCGCTTGCACAGGTTCCGGATCGCGGACAGCGGTGGGAAGCAACCATTATAGCCGCAGAATGACCTTCAGCGCATCGCCGCTTTGGGCGGCGGTAAAGCCCTTTTCCCAATCCTCCAGCGGGTAGACCGCCTGCGTAAACTCGGCCAGGTCCACCGCGCCGCGTTCGATCAGGGACAGGCAGCGCTGCCAGCTCAGGGCGTTCGCGCTGTAGGAGAAATCGATCCGGATCGCCTGGAAGATCAAGTCGGACCAGGGCAAGGGCACCGCGTCATGCGGCAGGCCGATCGCCGTGAAACGGCCGCCTTTGCGCAGGGCTTGCAGTCCCTGGATAATGGCGGCCGGCGATCCGGTCAAGTCGATCGCGACATCGACGCCGCGGCCATCCGTCAGTTCCTGAAGGCTCTGGATGATGTCGCCATGCTGGGCATTCAGGGTTGCCGCGGCGCCGAAACGGCGGGCCAGGGTAAAGCGGTTCCGGGCGTCGCTGTCTAGGCCGGTAACGAAAACCCGCGCCGCTCCGGCGCTGCGCACCATCTGCAAAGCCAGCAGGGCGATCGGACCGCAACCGAGAATCAAGACGGTTTCCTCCGGTTGGATGCCGGTTTTTTCCAGGATGGCATAGGCCGCGATACCCATCGGTTCGACCAGGCAAGCTTGCTCGAATGTGATCGCGGCGGGGATCCGGTGCAGCAAATCCTGCCGGACGGCGATAAATTCGGCGAAGGCACCGTCCCGGCGGTAGCCGGGCGATCGTTTCCGGCTGCACCAGTGCCGGTTGCCCTGCAGGCAGAACGCGCAGGTCCCGCAAGACTCGAAGTGCTGCTCGGCGATGACGCGTTGTCCAGGCTGGTAATCGCGCACAGCCGGACCGCACGCGGCAATGACGCCCGCAAACTCATGGCCGATGATCACCGGTGTGTCGCAGGTAAAGGAACCGGCCAGTATTTTCAGATCGGTGCCGCAAATGCCGCAGGAATGAACCCGGACCAGGACCTCATCCGGTTGGATGACCGGAATGGGCCGATCCTGCAGGCTCAGCCGACCCGGCCCATTCTCTGTTTTGACCAAGGCTCGCATACTTTCAACCTCCCTGTACAGGCCGGACCTGCGGGTTGACGCAGTTAGCCGGTATCTCGCCCCGCTGAAACGCCTGCAGCTGCGCCGCGGTTTTCTCGACACATTCACGCCAGGATTCCTGGGACAGGCTGGCGCAATGCGGCGTCAGGACCACGTTGGCCAAACCATGATACGGACCGTCGAAAGGTTCCTGATCCGGTTGGCTGAAGATCTTGATCTGCTCGTAGACATCGATGCCGGCGGCGGCAATCCGGCCGCTGCGCAAGGCCCGGGCCAGGGCCTGTTCATCGCAGATCGCGCCGCGGGCCACATTGATCAGAATGACGTCCGGCTTCATCTGGCTGATTTCCGCTGCGCCGATCAGGCCGGTCGTCGCCGGGGTCAGCGGGCAGTTGATGCTGATGAAATCGGCGGTCGACAGCAGCTGCGGCAGCGGCACATAGGTAAAGGGATACTCAGTCCGGGCATTCGGCAGGGCGTCGTGGACGATGATCTGCAAGCCCATGGCGGCAGCGATCCGGCCGATTTCGCGGCCGATCCGGCCGAAGCCGATGATACCCAGGGTTTTGCCGGATAACCGACGCGGTCCAGCGCTGCGGCGGACATTCATCCAGGTACCCTCGGTCATGGAGCGGGTAAACGCCGGCAACCGGCGAGCGGCCGCCAGCAGCAGGAGGATCGCATGCTCGGCGACATCATGGAAACAGTAATCCGGGACAAAGGTCACCAGGATGCCCCTTTCGGTTGCCGCCGCAACGTCGATCTTGTCATAGCCGGTTCCCAGGCGCAGGATGATCCGGCAGCGCCGGAGCCGGCAGATCACCTCGCGCGGCAGGCGCCCGGAAACGACGGCGATGGCCTCCGGGTCGATCCGGATGATGTCGGCCGGATCATCGGCGCGGATCGTCAGGACTTGCGTGGCGCCATTTTGCTGAAACAGGGGCTGCTCGTAATCACGAACCGGGAATACATCGCCATCCATCCGAAGCAAAATCATTTTTCTACCTGAACTTTCGATATTGTTGCTTTATTAGCAACTATATATGTTATAATAGCAACATAGCCGAATCATAACATCGATTCCGGCCCGAGTCAAGCCGAAACAAGCTAGCTTCGGTTGAATCACCGGTTGACACAGGAGGCCCCACGATGGAGACAATCGATAAAGCCCTGCAATTGCTGAAAAAGCTGGCCGAAACACCGCTATCCGTGACCGAGGCCGCCGAGTTGCTGGACATGCATAAGAGTTCTGCTTCCCGGATGCTGGCGACGCTGCAGAAGCAGGGCTTCGTCATGCTGAACTCCAATCGTCGCTATGAAATCGGGCTGACTGTTTTCCAGCTGGCCGAAGCCACGACCGAGTGGCAAAATCTCAGGCGAACGGCTGAGCCCTACTTGCAGAGCCTGAACCAGACGCTGGACGAAACCATTCATCTATCCGTCCTGGAAGGCGTCGACGTGATTTATATCGACAAAATCGATTCCAGCCGGCGGATCCGGATGCATTCGACCATTGGCGCAGCCAATCCGGCCTACTGCACCGGCGTCGGCAAAGTGCTGCTGGCTTACCAAAGCCCGCAGGAGCAGCACCGGTTGATCAGCCAGATCCGGTTCGAACCGTTTACAGCGGCGACCATCGCCGATGCCGGCCGATTGGATCAGGAACTGCGGACGATCCGCCGCACCGGAATCGCCTTTGATTTCGGCGAGCATGACGAGTTGATTCACTGCGTCGCCGCACCGGTCTTCAATCACACCCGCAAGATCATTGCCAGCGTCAGTATTTCGGCGCCGCAATTCGTCACCCCGGCCGATAAACTGCGCAGCTATCAGGACATCCTGCTGCAGACCGTCCGGACCATCTCTGGCCGACTCGGCTATTCGGGTCGGATTCCACCCGATTAAGAGACCAGGCGGCCGTCGCGGAGCTTGATGATCCGGCCGGCATCCCGGAGAATTTTCAAATCATGGGTAACCACGACAATCGCGGTTTGCTGGCTTTGGCCGGCAATCAGGTCCATCACCGCCAGGGCGGTGTTCATGTCCAGCGCCGCGGTCGGTTCATCGGCGAAGATGATCCGCGGTTGATTGATCAGCGCCCGCGCGATGGCCACCAGCTGCCTTTGGCCGACGGACAGGCTGTCCGGCCGGATGTCGCTGCGCAAGCCGGGACACAATTGATCCAGCATGCCCAGCGCCCGGTCCTGATCGGCGCCGGTCACTTCAGTCAGCGGCAGCAGGATATTCTCCAGCAAAGTCAGATGGCCGATCAGGTAATGCCGCTGGAAAATAAAGCCGACATGCCGGCGCCGGTAATTATCCCGCTCCTCCGCGCGCCAGCCGGCGATATCCTGGTCATTATAAAACACTTTGCCCGCCGTTGGGCGCAGCAGACCGGACAGCACATACAGCAGGGAACTTTTCCCGCTGCCGGAAGGACCAAGGACACCGGCCATTTCCCCGGTGCTGATCGAGAAATCCATGCTGTCCAGCGCCGTGGCTGTCGCCCCCTGGCGTGAGGGATAGCTCAGCGAGATCTGCCGCGCATCAATATGCACGGCCGCGGGTTTTTCCATGCGCGCAGCCTCCATCAATTTTCCTGCTCCAGCAGGGAGATCGCCGCCAGGCCGCGGAAGGCCCGGCCAACCGCCAGGATTTCCGCGATCACCGAAACCAGCGGCACGCTCAGGCACAAGAGCAAGGGCGGCGGGTCAAAAAGCGGCAAGGGGATGCCGATCGGATTGAACAGGGCGATATTCATGGCCAGGCTGATCAGCAGCGCAATCGCCACGGCGCAGGCCGCAGCGGCCAGATTGATCAGGCCGATTTCCAGCAGGTTCATCTGCAGGATCTTCTGCCGGGTATAGCCGATTATATTGAGAATGGCAAATTCCCGGGTTCGGTTCAGATAAAAGAGATAGGTCAGGAAACCGGCGCACAGCGCGATGATCAGCAGCAAGGACAGATAAATCAGATTCAGGATGATGCTGATCCGGCTTTTCGCCGCCACCAGCCCATCCATGCTGGTGTTGTATGAACTGAGTTCGTTGCCGGTCAGCGGCAGATATTGCAGGTAGGTGTTCAATGCTTCCAGCCGGCCGGGTCGGGCATAAATCAAAACGCCGTATTCCTGCGGCTGCTCAATCCGCACTTTGGCCTGCCAGTCCTCCAGGGACGCCAAACCGCACAAGGCCGGCCCGTCAATCAGGCCGGACACCGTATAGAGTCCGAGCAGCTTTTCGCCGGGATCGGCTTCGTTGCCAATCCGGTCGCCGATCGCCAGGCCCTTGTTGGCTGCCAGGTTGCGATGCAGGATGATTTCGTTTTGGCCGGGTACCGGCAAATGACCCGCGACCAGGCTCAGCCCCATCCGGTTCAGCAGCGCAGCCAGATCATCCTGGTCGAGGAGATAGACCCGGACACCCACGCTGTCCAGGATGCTGCTCA
>JAEXPB010000328.1 GCA_023438965.1 Bacillota bacterium
GACTGCGGCAGCTGTCGGCGATCAGGAATTCCGGGAAATGGATCAGCAGCGTGTTATCATCCCAGCGTTCGATCCGCGTGATCCCGGCTGCATAACGCTGGTATAGACGGGCTTTTGCCGGCTGCTGCCGGCAATGCGAACCGATGGTCGCTGCGAAGACCCAGGCGCGGAACAGACGGCGATCCCTGGCTTGCAACTGAAGCCAGATCGGATTGTCGCCGGCCGGGTCGCCGTATTGCCGATAGATCTGCTGGCAATAACGGTTACGGACATTGGGCGCCAAATCCTTGAGCTGGAAGAAGTGCCGCAGCAGGGCTGCCTGGGTGGACTGGCCGGCTTCCTGCAAGGCTGTAGCGTACAGATGGTGACCATCCCGGTATATTGAACTATCGCCGTTAATGAAGGTCTGGGCAATCAATTCGGCGCCGAAAGGCAGCTTGGCTTGAATTTGATACAGGTGCATGAAATCGGTCAGCGACTGCTCTTCGCTATCCAGATAGCGGATCAGTCGACGGATCATCTGGCGGGAGACCGGCGGCACGATCAAGCTGATCAGCGGCGGGGCTGGCTGGCCATAAGGCTGGTCCGCCGGTTGACCGGCCAGTTCATCTGTCGCCTGGCTGGCTAAATCATCCGCCGGTGCGCCTGTCGGTCCGGTTTGCTGCCGGATAGCCAGAATCTGGCAGAGAATATTCAGCGACCGGGCAAGTGTCCGGGACGGGTAATGCTTCTGGAAAGCTAGCCAGCCGCTGAGGTAAAGCGTCGGGCAGGCCCGTTCCCGGATCACCAGGTTCAAACGGTCAACCAGTTGGGCGTCGGATCGATTGCCGGGCGTTAAAATGGCCAGGGTAGGGAAGATCAGGTTTAATTCACGGCTGGTCAGACAATGCGCCAGACTGATGACCTCGGCATTGGCGGCGGCATTTCGGATTTTAGCGGCAAAGAAGGTCAAGGCGGTAATATCCGGTGCCAGGATTTGCTCCAGCGGTAAAGGCAGCAGCCGGCGAATGGCGTCCATCCGGGCCGCCAGCTGCGCACCCGGCAGACCGCCGGCCGAATCCTTCCCTGCGGCAGGGAACCAGGAATCCGGCTGCCATTGCCGGTTGGCCAGTGTTTCGCCGTTCATCCGCCGAAGTGGGTGCCCTGGCCCTGACCCTGCCGTAAAGCCGCCGGCAGTGCATCGACGGCATCCCGGATTTCATTGGCGGTATGGGCCAGCCGGTCGGTCAGTTCGGCCAGGCCGGCATCCAGGCTGCCCAGCGACTGACGGACATACTGCGCCGAAGCCTGGGTAAATTCGTTCAGGGAATGATCCAGCGTACCGTTCAGCACGCCAAGCTGCTGGCCGATCGAGCTGGTGTGGCCGGCGATTGCCGACGTCTCCGCCTGCACCTGCCCAAGCAGGTCCTGAATGCTGGTTTTAAGCTGGGTGCTGAGCTCATTGACCTGATCCTGCATGGCGGCCAGATACTGGCCGGCAGTCTCCTGCTGGTCGGCTGCCGTGGCGCGGGCGGTCTGCATGGCTTCGGTGGACTCCAGCACGAGATTGCCCAGGCGCTGGCTGGTTTGATCCAGCAGATGACCAAGTTGTTGCAGGCTCTGCCGCAGATTTTGCTCATTGCCCTGATAAAGGCCGGCCATCTGGCTGGTTGAATCGGTCAGAACTTGCAGCTGATCGTCCAGGCGGGTGAAATCAGCGGCTATTTTGGCGTTGGTATCAGCCAGACTCTGGGCGGCCTGGCTGGTATCGGCGAGCAGTTCTTCCGATTGCTTGCGGACGGTCTCCAAGGCGCGCATCGCGTATTCGATGTAATTCTTGACATCCGCCATCAACGCACCCATTTGGGCGATTTCCCGGTTGACCGGCTGGAGGTGGGCGGCCAGCTCGGCTGAGAGGGCGGTGGCAAATCGGGCCGCCAGCTCCTGCATGCCCCGCTCCTGACGGTTGGTCAGTTCAGCGGCCAGACTGCCCAGCGTGGCCGCCGATTGCTGGATCGCCGGCGCGACGCTTTCCTGCAGAACCTGCTCGACGCTGCGCCGGATCCCGTCCGCCATGTCGCTTTCGGCCAGCCGTCCGGCGGTGGCGGTGAATTCCTGCAAGGTGCTTTTCATCTGCCGGTCATAAACCAGAAAATTGTCAATCAGCAAGGCCAGGCCGGCCTGGTCGCTGAAGACCGGCACGCGGCTGGCGATCCGTTCCTGCAGGTCTTGGAGCAGGCGCCGGATCATGCGGTTGGCGCGCCAGGCATTGGCGGCCGACAGGATGGCGGCGGCCAAGCCGATCAGCAGCGGCAGCAGGATAAGACCGAGGGCCATTTCCGGGTAGGGCGGTTCGATCTGGTTCTGGAGCAGAAGCGAGGTCAGCGCCCCCAGGACGGCCAGGGCGAGCATGCCGGCCGCCGGCCGCAGACTCAGGCTGTTTTGCTGCAAAGGGGAGAGAAGGGAATCCGGGCGGAGATAGCGTGCCGGATCCGGCAGCCAGCGGCCCTGGTAAAGCTCCCGGTTATCCCGGAGCATCCGGTAGAAAGCCCGGGCCAGAGGTGTCGAACCGCAGTTGCGCAAATGGTTTTCGACAGCCGGCAGGTTCTCGATCGTGCAGCCCTCCAGCTCGTCGAATTGCTCAAGCAGCGGCTCGATAACCCGGTAGCTGCGGCGCAGGGTCAGAAAGATGGTCAAATGGTAGCCGATGGCCAGCAAAGCCAGCAACAGCGGCAAGATAATCGAAATCAGCCAATGCAGGATGTGCAGACCGGCGTATTCAACAATCAGCAAAGCCATGAGCGATCCTCCGTCATCAATTTTCAGGGGTTGAGCGCCAGCAGATCAGGTACGACAAAAAGCCCGTCCTTGCGAATCAGGACATCATCGAACCAGATTTCGCCGCCGCCGTATTCCGGCCGTTGAATCTGCACCAAATCCCAGTGAATGGCGGACTGGTTGCCGTTCGGCGCGTCATCGTAGCTGGATCCGGGCGTAAAATGAAAAGAACCGCATATTTTCTCATCAAACAGTGTATTGCAGAACGGCTCGCGGATCAGCGGATTGAAGCCGATGGCGAATTCACCAATGTAGCGGGCACCGGGATCGCTGTCCAGGATTTTGTTCAGCACATCGGTTTTCTGATCGGCGCTGGCCTGGACAATCTGACCGCGGTCAAATGCCAGCCGGATGCTATTAAAGGAATTACCCCAGTAAATGGAAGGCGTATTGTAGGTCAGCACACCCTGGACCGAGTCGCGGACCGGCGCGGTGAAACACTCGCCATCCGGGATGTTGTTCTCCCCGCAGCAAGGGACGGCGGGGATGCCCCGGATCGAGAAGGACAGGTCGGTGCCGGGGCCGATGATCCGGACACGGTCGGCCTGCAGCATGCGATCGCGCAAAGGCTGCGCCGCCCGCTGCATCGCGGGGTAGTCCACACAGGAAACGGCCAGAACGAAATCGGCGTAGCTGTCGAAGGACTTGCCCAGACGCTGCGCCTGCCCCATGGTCGGATATTCGAAGAGCACCCAGCGCCGGTGGTTAATCACCAGGTCCTTGAACGGCCGGCCCTGCCGTCCGGCCAGCTGAATCGCCGCCGGCGGAACACCGGATAGTTCCTGGTCATTATGGTAGGCGCGGATAACGATGTCACCGACGAGATTTTCATATTGGCGGATGCCAACCTGGGCCTTGTCAGCGAGAAATGCCTCCGAAATTCCGCCGTCGTCCGGATTAACCATTTCCAGCAGCTGGCGGCTGATTTCCTGGTTGGTCAGTTCGACCTGCGCCAGAGCGCCCAGTCCGGCTGCTTCGCGCAGAATGGCCTTGACCAGGGGAACAGCTTCCATGTCGGCGGTAATGTGAAAGGCCTCGCCTTTTTGAATACGCATGGAATGCTGCAGCAAAATACGGGCTAAATGATCGAAACGGGGATCGCGCATGGTCAAGGCCTCCTGTCAGCGGCGCGCCAATACGACGGACGCCCGCACTCAGGATTATTATAGCAAATCCTGCCAGGCAGACTGGCCGGTTCAACTAACAGAATTCTTACAATTAGCCAACAATACCGGAACAGGCGTCGGCCAGCGTGCGACTGTCCTCGACCGCGAAGACGGTGCTGCCGGGCAGGATTTTCTTGATCAGGCCGGTCAGAACCTTGCCTGGTCCGAATTCCAGGTAAGCGGAACAGCCGTTGTGCTGCATGGCGGTGACTTCCGCCGTCCATTGCACCGGGCTGCACATGTGTGCCGCGAGGTAGTCCGGCCAGTTCACGCTGCTATCAACCAGCAAAGCCGTCGTGTTCGAATAGAATGGTCCTTCCGGCGGGCGAAAAGTCAGTTGCCTGGCAAAATCCGCCAACTGGCGGGCTGCGGCGGCCATTAACGGCGTATGAAAGGCACCGTTGACACTCAGGCGAACCGCACGCTTGGCGCCGGCGGTTTTCAGGGCTTCGGCACAGGCGGACGCGGGATCGGCCCGGCCGGCAATGACGATCTGGCCCGGGCAGTTGAAATTGACGGCGTAGACCTGTCCGGCGAATTGCGGCTGCCCGACCAGTCCGCGCAAGGTGTCGTCGTCCAGGCCGAGGATGGCGAACATGGCACCGGGATCCGCTTCGGCGGCTTCCTGCATCAGGCGCGACCGTTCATTGACCAGGGCGAGCAGGTCGGCAAAGCTGAGAATGCCGGCTGCCCCCAGCGCACTGTATTCCCCGAGCGAAAATCCGGCATAAGCCAATGGCTGGCCAAGCTGGCCCACTGTGCGGAAAGCCTGCCAGGCCGCCAGGCTGAGTGTGACAATCGCCAGTTGCGCATAGCGGGTCTGGGCCAGCTGGCTGTCGTCCAGCTGCAACAGGTCCAGCCCCAGCCGGTCGGCCGCTTCGGCATAGACCAGCCGGGCCGCGGGGCTGGCTTGGCAGAGGTCCTGCCCCATGCCCGCTTTCTGGGATCCTTGACCGGAAAAAACACCTGCAATCATGCGTCAATCCTACCCTTCTTGACAGTCTGAACAAAAATAGTTATGATTATCATATATTTTGATTATCAAATAATTTGACCAACAAAATATGCTTGACTTCAGAATAGCGAATTCAAGGCAGAAAATCAAGCTGGGAGGCAAGAAATGCTCAACCTGAAAATCATCGGCACCGGAAATTATCTGCCCGAACTGGTGGTTACCAATCAGATGATGTCTGAGCAAGTGGAAACCAACGACGAGTGGATCACTTCCCGGACCGGCATATCGGAGCGCCGCCTGACAGCCGGCGAACCGACCTGGCACATGGCCAGCCAGGCCGCCCGCAAGGCGCTGGCGGTCGCCGGCCTGGACGCGGCCGCGCTGGACGCGGTCATCGTGACAACCCTGACGCCCGATTACTTCACCCCGTCGACCGCCTGCATCGTCCAGGCGGAGATCGGCGCCGACAAGGCCTTTTGCTTCGACTTAAACGCCGCCTGCACCGGCTTCGTCTATGCCCTGGACCTGGCCGCCCGCTACCTGCAGGCACCGGAAATCAACCATATCCTGATCATTTCCGCGGAAAGCCTCAGCAAACTGACTGATTACAGTGACCGCTCGACCTGCATTCTGTTCGGCGACGGTGCCAGCGCCGTGCTGTGCGGCAAGCCGGAACCCGGTGAATCATGCGGCCTGCTGGCCTCCTGCCTGGGCGCGGAAGGCAAAAACGGCCAGTTTCTGGTTACCCGTGCCCTGAAAGTCGGTCATCCGTTCCTGAAGCCGGAGGAAATCTGGCCGGACCGCTTTGGCAACCAGGACAACCATTACATCCGGCAGGAAGGCCAGGAGGTCTTCAAATTCGCTGTCCGGGTTCTCTCGGAATCCGTTCTCACCGTGGCCGAGAAGGCCGGGGTTGACCTGACCGAGTTGCGCTACATCATCCCGCACCAGGCCAACGCCCGCATCGTCGACGCCGCGGCCCGCCGGCTGAAGGCCGATCCGGAACAGATGATCAGCCGCATGGTGGATTTTGGCAACACCTCCTCGGCGAGCATCCCGATCTGTCTGGACGAGCTGATCCGCTCCGGCCGCCTGGCCCGCGGCGAAAAACTGGCCATCTGCGGCTTCGGCGGCGGCCTGACCTACGGTGCGGCAATCCTGCAGTATTGAGCCGCGGTTCGCACGTGTTGACGCAACATGTCAAGCCGTCCATTGGCATCCGGCACTTGACCAATAAATGGACCATATATCTGAATAATCATGAATCAGGCAACCTGGGAGGTTAATATGACAAGAACATCTATCTGCTCCATGCTGGGAATCGAATACCCGCTGTTCCAGGGCGGCATGGCCTGGGTTGCCGACGCCTGCCTGGCCGCCGCAGTATCCAATGGCGGT
>JAEXPB010000377.1 GCA_023438965.1 Bacillota bacterium
GGTCCTGCTCCGGGCGACCAAGGCTGTGTATGACAATCTGGATTGGATGATCGCCCGGGATGACATGCTCGGTACCGGGAAAGGCCGCTGAATAATCGAGAAGAGGGAGGCTCAAGATGAACTTGCAGAACAAGACCGCAATCGTTACGGGAGCAGGATCGGGCATCGGCAAGGCGACAGCTTTTCGGCTGGCCCGGGAAGGCGCCAATGTTGTTGCTTTGGATATCCATGCCGAAACCGCAGCTGCGACAGTTGATGAAATCATCAGGAACGGCGGCAGCGCCATGGCTGCGCAGGCCGACATCCGGGACAGCGCCCGGATCCAGGCCATCGTGGCCGATGTGCTGGGTCGATATGGCCGTATCGATATCCTGATCAATAACGCCGGCGGGCCGGCCGGTTTCTTCAAAGGGATGAAGAGCACCCGGTTCATCGAGTCCACGGAAGATGTCTGGCGGATGATTATCGATATCAATCTGATGGGCACCCTGATCGTGACGCGGGCCGTGCTGGACACGATGATAGAAAAGCGTCAGGGCAAGATCGTCAATATCGGCTCGGTGGCCGGCGTCAATGGTTTGGCCAACATGGCCGACTATTCGGCTGCCAAAGGCGGCGTGATCGCCTTTACCAAAACATTGGCGATCGAACTCGGTGAATATCACATCAATGTCAACTGCGTATCCCCCGGTTCGGTCGGCAAGTACATTGACGGCGAACTGACCGGCGGCCCGCCGACCTTCCTGGGCCGGCCGGGCAAACCCGAGGAATTTGCCAACCTGATCACTTTTCTGGCCTCCGATGAAGCGGATTTTATCACCGGGCAAAACTATATTATCGACGGCGGCCGGGTTTTAAGCACCAAATGCCCTTTATGAATACGCAAGAACAAGGAGTGACAACCATGGAGTTTTCAAATCGAACCGCGATCATAACCGGCGCAGCCTCCGGCATGGGACTGCTATCCGCCCAGAAGCTGGCAGCCCAAGGCGCCAATGTCGTTCTGACCGATGTCAATCGCGAGGCGGTTGAGGCTGCTGCCGAGGCGATCCGCCAAAACGGCGGCGAAGCGCTGGGCCTGCAGGTGGATGTCCGCGATTTCAACCAGGTCCAGCAGGCGGCGGCAGCTGCTTTGGCGAAATACGGCCGGATTGACATCCTGATCAATTGCGCCGGCGGCGCTTCGACCCGCGGCTTCGGCCGGCAGGAAGAGTTTAAAGATATGCCCGTCGAAATTATCGACTGGGGACTCGATGTCAATCTGAAAGGGCCGGTCTATTTTGCGCGGGCCGTTATCGGCACGATGATCGCCCAAAAGAGCGGCGTGATCGTCAATCTTGGCTCGATCGAAGGCCAGACCGGCTCAAGCTGCATCGACTACGGGACGGCCAAGAGCGGCGTCATGAACGGGCTGACCAAATCACTGGCCCTTTATGGCGCTCCGCACGGTGTCCGGATCTGCTGCGTTTCGCCCGGGCCGGTGCTCACCCGCCCGGCGATGGCCAAGATGCGGACACCGCTGGGTCGGGCCGCCCAGCCGGAAGAGATTGTCGACCTGATCTTGTATCTCTGCTCAGACAAGGCCGCCTTCATTACCGGTACGAATTATCTGATCGACGGCGGCCGCAGCTGCGGCGCCCAGAATTAACCGCCGGACAGGAGTGTGCAAATGGCCAAATACAAGATTCTGATCACCGACAGCATTTTCCCGGATTTATCCATTGAGCGGGACGGATTCGCGGCGATCGACGCCGAAACGATCCTGGCGCCGGCTAAGGATGAAGCGACCCTGATTGCCCTGGCCGGCGATGCCGACGGCATTCTGGTCACTTATGCCGAGGTGACGGCCGCAGTTATCGCGGCGGCTGCAAAATGCCGGATCATCGTCCGTACCGGCATCGGCGTCAACAACATCGACATTGAGGCGGCCACATCCCGCGGCATCATGGTGGCCAACGTGCCGGATTACTGCATTGCGGAGGTTGCCGACCATACATTGGCCTTGATGCTGACCTGCCTGCGCAAGACAGCCTTTCTGTCGGATCGGGTCAAACACGGCAGCTGGAACATGAATCTCGCCCGGCCGGTCCCGCGTTTGAACCGCCTGACCGCCGGCCTGTTCGGTCTGGGCCACATCGCGCAAGCCGTGGTCGGACGATTGCAGGCTTTCGGCCTGAAGGTTCTGGCTTATGATCCTTATGTAACGGATGACGTGTTCCGTCGTCTCGGGGTCGAACGCGCCCGGTCGCTGGCCGAACTGGCGGCGGCAGCGGATGTCCTGGCGCTGCATGCGCCGCTGACCAGGGAAACCCGCGGCATAATCAACGAGGGCATATTCCGGCAGATGAAGCAGTCAGCCATCCTGATCAACACGTCGCGCGGACCCCTGGTCAACGAACAGGACCTTTGCGCAGCGATTGAATCCGGCCGGATCGCCGGCTGCGGCCTGGATGTGATGGCCACCGAACCGGGAGACCTGCAATCGCCGCTGCTGCAGCAGGACAATGTGATCGTGACGCCGCATGTCGCGTTTTATTCCGAAGGCTCGGACATCGAATTGCGCGAGAAATCGGTCCGCCAGATCATCCTGGCCCTGACCGAAGGCCAGCCGCAATACTGGCTGAATCGGAAATAATTCCGGAAAGAAGGAAACAAGATGAGCAACACGCCGTGGAAATCAAGCCAATGGTATACAAGCCCCTGGAATTTTGCCGAGGAATTGAAAAGCGAGCTGAACTTTGCCCCGCAAATCAAATTCCACGATGTCTCCCTGCGCGACGGTGAGCAACAGGCGTCGCTCGTTTTCAGCAAGGACCAGAAAATCGCCCTGGCGGAAAAAATGGCCGAAATGGGCATCCACCGCATTGAAGCCGGCATGCCTGCCGTTTCCAAACAGGATGCCGCAGCGATCTCAGCCATTGTCAAGATGAATCTTGGGCCGGACATTTACGCTTTCAGCCGCTGCATGAAGGAAGATGTCAAGCGTGCCGTCGACACCGGAGTCAAGCATATTGTCATCGAGATTCCGGCTTCCGAGCATATAGTCGAGAACGCCTATAAATGGGATATGCAGAAGGCGATCGACCTGTCGATCGAAGCAACCCGGTTTGCCAAAGACAATGGCCTCTATACGGTATTTTTCCCGATCGATGGCACCCGGGCCGAGATCAATACCTTCCTCAACCTGATCCAGAAAGTCGAAACCGAAGGGCATATGGACGCGCTCGCTGTCGTCGATACGTTTGGCGGCCTGGCGCCGCATAGCTGCCGGTATTTGATCCGGCAGATCAAGAAGCGGATCGCCAAGCCGATCGAAACCCATTTCCATGACGACTTCGGACTGGCTGCCGCGAACACGATCATGGCGCTGACCGCAGGTGCCGAAGTCGCCCACACCACCATTTCGGCCATTGGCGAACGCGCAGGCAATGCGCCATATGAAGATATCGCCTTGTCCCTGCTGACCATGTACGGTATCGACACCGGTCTCAAATATGATAAAATGTTCGGCTTATCCAAGTTCCTGCGCGACATGTGCGGTCTGAACATCCGCCAGAATCGCGGGATCATCGGCGACGACATCCACAAGATCGAATCGGGCATCATTGCCGACTGGTTCAAGAATGCCAGTGAAACCGCGCCTTTGGAGCTGTCACCGTATTTGTATTCGCTGACCGGGCATCCCGGACCGGAGGTTGTCCTGGGCAAGAACAGCGGCGTGGCCAATGTTGATATCTGGCTGAAGAAACTGGATCTGGATCCGATCGACGACAAAGACCTGAAACTGGAAATCGTCGGTAAAGTCAAAGACAAGTCCTTCGCGAAGAGCGGCCTGTTGACTGCGGATGAATTCCGGTTCATTGTCCATGAAGTGACCGGCAAGGACAAGGCTTAACCAGGAACAGCTGTTGTATCGCTGACGGGGGTGAACGGGATGGAGAAGAAGTTCGACAAGCAGACTGCTCCGGTCATCGACATTTTCCCTGATTTGTTCGGTGTGACCTATAACTACCGGGCGATCAGGAACAAAATGGAACTGCTGGCCAGCCTCGGTTTTACCAGGATTTATCTGGTTGTTCCGCCACCGGGATATCCGATGATGAGCAATCCTTGGCTGGACTTGATCAAGCCGGGGAGCCGGACCGGAAACCACATCGTGGAATCCCTGCTGGGTATGGGCGATCCGACCTTTGAGCATGTTTATGAAGCGAAAAGGCTTGGCCTGGAAGTGTTCGCGATCGTCAAACCATACGAAGGCGGTGGCGGCTATACAGAACCCAAGGGCAGCAGAATCTTCCTGCCTGGCCGATCAGTCGCCTGTATCGGTGGGGAGAGAATGGGTTTTGATGCTTTTCTCCGGGAAAATCCCGGTATGCGAGTCAAGCGAAAGCCTGTTGCCGATTATGACAATTTGGTGGCGCAGGAAATTGTGGCCTTGACCCTCGATTTTTGCCTGGAGAGAATTGAAGACCGGATTTCCAATGCGGAGTCGACCGTCTATGAAGCGCAGAGTGACAGCTGTATCGGGGATCATCCGCTTGGTGCGGTGAAGCTGTGGACCAGCCGCGATAACGGAAGCTATGACCTGCTGACCGGCGATTTGACAATCCGGGAAAAGCTGGTTTCCAGGCCGCTGGTCGACGCCAATGGGATTCCGATCCGGCCAGGATTGGCCAGATGCCGGGAAATTGAACTGACAGGGCTGCATATACCGGCGGACATCGCCTATCTGGCGGTGACTTTCGATCTTGCGCCGGAGCAGCGGGTGATGATTCCCTTCTCGATGATCCGGGCCTATGGCGAAAAGGGTGAGATTCCGATCACCTGTACGCCCTATGTCCGGGCGCCGGCGGCCATCACCGAAACGCCGTCAGGCGGCAGCCGGCAGGATGATCCGGCATGGTTCACGGCCGCCTATCCCCGGAAATATGAAATTGCCCGGGAATTCAACGAGCAATTCCCGCAAAACGGGTTTGAATTCGAGTGGTATGGATCCGGTCCCTGGGGCGCTGGCTGGATGAGCAGTCCGGGATATGGCATTGCCCGGGGGAAAATGGCCTATATGAAGGGCACCCCTTGCGAAGCCTATCCGGAAGTGCGTGAATATTGGCTTGAACAGGTCAGAAAATTGATCGCCATGGGGATCGATGGCGTGGATATCCGGCTGCAGAATCATTCGGGCATGGTGAGCGATTATTGCCAGTACGGCTACAATGAACCGATTGTCGCCGCCTATTGGGAAAAATACGGCATCAATATTCTGGAGGAGGAAGCCGATCCTTTAAAAATCATGGGCATCCGGGGTGATTTCTATGGCCGGTTTGTCGGTGAAGCCGCCCGGGTACTCCATGATCAGGGGAAAAAGCTGCAGATCCATTTGCGGAACTGCCTGGAACACCCGAAACTGTCCAGTGTTTTCGGCGAGCTTGGTTTCTGGGCCATGCCCAAGGTTTTGCCGGATTGGCAGCACCTGATGACGCTGGCGGATGAGATCACCCTGAAAGATTATAATTTCGGCCGCTACGATTCCGCACTATCCTCGGGAATTAAAGACCGGGCCAGCCAATTGCATAAACCTTTGTGGATCCATTGCTATATTCACCAGGGTAATGACCTGAACGAGAAGGTCCTCCAGGCAGTCCGGGACGATGCGCGCGTGACCGGCCTGCTGCTTTATGAAGCCGGGCACAATCCCTATGTCAACAATCAATGGACCGGCCTTGTGGAGATAAAATCCGACGGGAACGCTGTTTTTAATCAGGAAGTACGGGAAAAGCTGAAAATACTGCTGGATATTTAGGCGCTGCCAAGATTTCGCATAACTGTCTCAGGATCAAATCAAGTAAATAAAAAGCAAAAGAGCCAGTCCGGATTTCCCGAACTGGCTCTTTTAGCGACTTATTGATTCATTATTTGCTCTTCACATAGCGATCATAGACTTGCTGATGAATCTGGATCAGCCGTTCGGATTTGCGATCTTTGCAGCCCTTGACGAAAGCGGCGTAGTTCGTAAACGGTTCCTCACCGGTGATGAACCGGGCTTCCATCTGCGCCACATAAGGATTCAGGTCGGTCTGGATGGCATTGATCTCATTGCTTTCCTCGACAGTCATCATGACCGAGGGGAACGGAACCTTGTAGTACGGGGCAAAGTTCTTGACCACGTCGGTGGTCAGCTTGACCTGATTCTCGATCAGGGCAACATAGAGATCAGAGACCGGGTTATCCGGCGTGCTCAGATAAGGCAGGCACATCGGATTGAGCTCCTGCATGCGGAAGACATTGTAGCTGGCGTATTTCTCCGGGAACGTGACAGTCATGCCCTGCACGCCATTCTGGGTCACGATGGTCCAGCCGCCCTTGCCGCCGTCCCAGGTGCCATCCTGCGGTCCGAACTGCACGATGATCGATCCGTCCTTGGTGAACATCCAGTCGAGCAGACGGGCAATCGCCTCGGGTTGTTTGCAGGTTTTGGTGATTGCCATGCCGCCGGTACGGGAACAGTTGTTCGCCGGCCACATCTGCACTTTGTTATACTCGCTCACCATCGGCGGGATAGATACAT
>JAEXPB010000379.1 GCA_023438965.1 Bacillota bacterium
CGCCTGGATGTTGCCGTCATGGATGCCGCCGTCAATCTGCAGGTGGACCGGCTGTTCCAGGCGGTCGAGCATCCGGCGCAGGCGGCGGATCTTGTCCAGCATGGTCGGGATGTATTTCTGGCCGCCGAAGCCAGGATTGACCGTCATCAACAGCACCATGTCGGCATATGGCAGCGCTTCCTCGATCGCACCGAGCGACGTGCCGGGATTGATTGCCACACCGGCTGTGCAGCCGGCGTCACGGATTTGCTGCAGTCCGCGCAGCAGATGCGGGCAAGCCTCGGCATGGATCACCAGGCTGTCGGCTCCGCTGGCGGCAAACGGCTCGATCCAGCGGATCGGATCCTCGATCATCAGGTGGACGTCCAGCGGCAGGCGGCTGCGCCGGCGCAAAGCGGCGACGATTGGCGGGCCCAGCGTCAGGTTGGGCACGAAATGGCCGTCCATGACATCGACATGGATGAAGTCGGCGTCGGCGGCCACGCTGTCGATCGCATCGCCCAAAGCGGCGAAATCCGCCGACAGGATCGAAGGGCAGAGCAGCAGTTTGCCTTGGGTCTGGGCCAGGCTGGGTATCATGGGCGGTCCTCCTTTGATTCGCTTCCCCGGCGGGAAGCGGGTGTATGCTAGCCTTTCAGGCGGGGTTTGCCGCTGGCATAGGGATTGATGCTATCCAGCTGGTTGCGGAAAAACCGGTAACGTTCGAGCCGCGCCGGATCGATGCCGCAACCGGGCACGGCACAGCCCAGTTCGCCGATGTGGCGACAGCCGGTAAACCGGCAGTGCGCGGCCGCGGCCGCCATTTCCGGATAACCGGCGGCCAGCTGGTCGCCGCTGATGCCAAGTTCATACAGCTCCAGGGAACTGAATCCCGGCGTGTCGGCTACATAGCCGCCATCCAGCGCGAAAAGCTCCACATGGCGGGTGGTATGGCGGCCGCGGGCAATTCGGTCGCTCAGGCCGCCGGTGGTCATCATTTCGCTGCCAAACAGGCGATTGAGCAGGGTCGATTTGCCCACGCCGGACTGGCCGGCAAAGGAGATGATCCGTCCGGACATCCACCGGCGCAGCTGGTCCAGGCTGGTCTGGTCTTCCGGCGCCGTTTCGATGATCCGGCAGCCGCTGGGCCGGTAACCGGCGGCTAGGCCCTGCCAGTCGGCGGCCAGGTCGGTTTTGGTCAGGCAGATCAGCGGTTCGATCTGATTCAACAGGCAGATGGTCAGCATTTTATCCGCCAGAAAAAAATCCGGCGGCGGTTCGGCGGCAGATATGGTGATTACCAGGCCATCCAGATTGGCAATGGCCGGTCGAACCAGATAATTACGGCGAGGCAGGATCCTGACCAACCGCCAGGGCACATCCGGGTCGCCGCTCGGTTCACAGGCAGCCAGGTCGCCGACCGCGGGTGTCACGCCGTCCTTGCGGAAAATGCCCCGGGCGCTGGCTGAGCCCAGCGGTCCGGCATCGCCGGCGATCCAGTACAGGCCGCCGACGCCGCGCAGGATGCGTCCAATCGTGGTCATGGCTTGTTCTTTGTTGTCCCCGTGGTCGTCGGACCGGTGGTCGTGGGAGCCGTCGTCGGCGTTGCGGTGCCGGTGGTCGTCGGGGTCGTTGTCGGCGTTGTCGTGGTCGCCGCCGGCGATGGCGACGGTGTCGGCGACGGTGTCGGCAGCGGTGGCGGCGACGGCGTCGGCGTCGGGTTCAGATATTGGTAATAATCCAGCTGGGTGCCATATTTCAGGATGACCATCGTCTGGATCGGCGTTTCCACACCGACGGCGACGCTCTGCCAAATAATTACGCGCTGATCCTCCGGGATGACGGCGGGCTGGCCGGTGGCGGGATCGACGAACATGCTGACCGGCGGACCAAGCACCAGTCCGGCGGTTTCCAGAGTTTGCTTGGCTGTCAGGTAAGGCAGGCCAACCAGGTTGGGCATGGGGATTGTACCCTTGCCGTCGCTGACGACCAGAATGATTTCGCCGCCTTTCGGCAGGCCCTCGCCGGCCGCCGGATCGGTGCGGATGACCATGCCCTTCTCAAAGTCGGAAGAAAATTCGTAAGACAGCGAGACCTTGAAGCCATAAGTCTGTTCCAGCTCGGTCTTGGCTTTGGCATAGGACTGGCCGGTATAGTTCCGGATGGTGATCAGGTCCTGACCGCCGCTGACATAAATGTAGAGAGTGGAGACGCCAGCCTTGATGACCATCTTTTCGCCGGGATCCTGGTTGATGATGATGCCCTTGGCGACCGTGCCGCTGGTCTTGTACTCCATCTTGTACTTGACGCCGGCTTTCTTGAGAACCGGTTCGACATCGGCCCATTCCTGGCCGATATAGTTGCCGACGGTAAATTCCGCTTCGGTCTGCTGGGTCTGCAGACTGGCCTGGATCTTGGTCCAGCCCCAGACACCGATGGCGGTCAGGAAAGCCATGGACAGCAGGATGATGCTGACCACAATGGCGATGTCCCGCTGGCGCGAGCGCCGGCGCTCATTGATGGTCCGTTCGATCTCTTTCAGCTTGCCGTAATTCGGTTCCGGCCGCTTCAGGCCAAGGGCGGTCGTATTGCCGCTGCGATCGAGCGGATTGGCCACCAGGCCGTAAACGCCGTCCGGTTCGACCATGAAAGCGTCCAGTTCGTCGACCAGGGCGCGGGCGTCCGGATAACGGTTGTCCGGTGATTTCTGGATACATTTGAGGATGATGCGGTCCAGGCCGGCCGGGATGCCCGGCTGGATGGTGGATGGGAACGGCGGCATTTCCTGCAAGTGCTTGATCGCCACTGCCACCGACGTTTCACCGTCAAAGGGGACCTGACCGGTGACCATTTCATAAAGCATGATCCCCAGGGAGTAGATGTCGGACTTCTCCCCGACCAGGCTGCCGCGCGCCTGCTCCGGCGAGAAATAATGGACCGAGCCGAAGGTGACGCCGCTGGTCAGGGTGATCGTATTGGAATTCACCGCGCGGGCGATGCCGAAATCGGTTACCTTGGCCACCATGTCGCGGGTGATCAGGATATTGTGCGGCTTGATGTCGCGATGGACGACGCCGCGCTTGTGGGCATGCTCCAGAGCCAGGCCGATCTGGATCGCCAGCGGGACCGCCAGTGTCCAGTCCAGGACGCCGCGTTGCTGGATCAGGTCCTTCAGCGTGCTGCCCTCGACATATTCCTGCACGATGTAGCGCAGTTCACCATCCTGGCCGTAGCCCAGCACTTTGACGATATTGGGATGGTCGAGGCTGGACGCGGCGCGGGCTTCGGTATCGAAGCGCTTGATGAATTCCTGGTCATGGCTCAGGTCATCGCGCATGATCTTGATCGCGACGTTGCCGCCGGTCTGGCTGTCGCTGGCCAGATAGACATTGGCCATGCCGCCTTGCCCGATCGGCCGGATGATATCATATCGGCCGCCGATCTGCGTACCGGCGGCAACCTGCTGTCTATTTGAGTTCATGGCTATCCTCCAAATCAGTTCCCTGCAGGTCAGACAAATGCAGCCAGCACGGTGACATTATCTTCGCCGCCGGCGTCCAGCGCCAGCTTGATCAGATGCTCGGCCAGGATGGCCGGTGTTTTGTCCTTGCGCATCAGCGCCTTGATGTCATCTTCCGGAACAAAGCCGTGCAGGCCGTCGCTGCAAAGCAACAGACGGTCGCCGCGCTGAATCTCTATGGTCAGAAGGTCGGGCTGCAGGTACTCGGGCACGCCCAACGCCCGGGTCAGGATATTGCGGCGCGGGTGGCGGACGGCTTCCTCGGGCGTGATCGTCCCGGCATCGATCATTTCCTGGACGAGCGTATGATCGACCGTCAGCCGGCTCAGGCTGTTCTCCCGCAGCAAATAAGCCCGGCAGTCGCCAATATGAGCCAGCAGCAGCTGGTCCGGCAAAAGGACCGCCAGGGTCAGCGTGGTGCCCATGCCCCGGTTGTCCTCGCTGGCCAGGGAACCAAGAAACACCTTCACATTGGCTTTCTCCAGGATATCGGTCAGAGTACGGCCGAAATCGGTTCCCGGCAAATCATGCTCGAATTCGCCGGTCAGGCGTTCCTTGACATAATCGACGGCAATTTGGCTGGCCAGCTCGCCGCGCCGGTGTCCGCCCATTCCGTCCGCCAGGATCAAAGCACAGGGATAGCTGCCATCATGATCCAGGATGGCGTAATGGTCCTCGTTATTGGCGCGAACCAGGCCGGTATGGGTTGCCGCGCCATATATCAGGGACTCTCGCATGCTTCGATTCTTCTCCTTAGCTGGCCGCAGGCGGCCATGATGTCCGATCCCAGTTCCCGGCGGACTGTGGCGTTGATGCCGGCCCGGGTCAGCTGGTCCAGGAAGGTCTGGACAGCCGGCTGGCTGCTCTGCCGGTAAGCCCCGCCGGCAAACTCGTTGGCCGGAATGAGGTTGACATGGCACAGCAGGCCCTTCAGGCGGGCGGCTAGCTCGGCAGCATGTTCCGGACGGTCGTTGATGCCGCTGAACAAGGAATATTCAAACGAAATCCGCCGGCCCGTCTTATCGGTATGCCGCCTGCAGGCCGCCAACAGCTGATCCATCCCGTATCTCCGGGCAATCGGCATCAGCTGGCGGCGGATAGTGTCATTCGGCGCGTGCAGCGAAACAGACAAGGTCACCGGAAGACCTTCATCAGTGAATTTTAACATTTCAGGGATCAATCCGCAAGTTGAGACTGAAATATGGCGCAGGCTGATGTTCAGGCCTTGCGGATCATTGACCCGCTGCAGGAAGAGGATCAGGTTGTCATAGTTGTCGAGCGGCTCGCCTATGCCCATGACGACCACATGCCCGACCCGCTCCCCGCTGTCGCGGGCAATACGGGCC
>JAEXPB010000415.1 GCA_023438965.1 Bacillota bacterium
CCCTTGAAGAGAACGGCTACCAGACTCAGCTGCAGGTCGGCAGCTCTGGTTATCGGATTGACATCGGCGTTGTGCATCCCGATCGGGCCGGTGAATACATTCTCGGTATCCTGTGCAATGGCTCAACCTATCGGGATGCCCGGACGACACGGGACCGCGAGATCCTGCAGCAGTCCATCCTGCGCCAGCTTGGCTGGAAGCTGCACCAGGTCTGGGCAGTCGACTGGTGGGAGAATCCAGCCAAAGAGATCCGGCGCTTGCTTCAGCATCTTGAGGAACTGCGTCAGCAAGGGACTGTTGCGGCTCCTGCCGGCAATCCGGCCGGACCGTCGCCCAGAGCAGCCACCCTGGCTGCCGTCGCTTCAGCGGTAATCACAAAACCGGCCGCGGCGACCGGTCAAATTGCGGATGAACAAACCTTGCCGCAGTCGAACGGGGGAATCCTTTACCAAATTGCCCGGCTTCCGATGGTGCTCATGACGGCTGAGGACTTGGCCAAACCAGCCCGGCAGCGGGAACTCAAGCTGCGCTTGACCGGCATCATCGATCAGGAGGGACCGATCAGCCGCCGCCTGCTTTACCGCCGCCTTTGCCAGTCTTGCGGCATCACACGTCTCAGCCCGCGGCTGGAATCCTGTCTGGACAGTTTCGTCGCCAGCCTGGACCGGACAATCACCCATGCTGGCGAAATAGACTTCTTCTGGGGCAAGGGTCAGGATCCGTCAGCCTTTACAACCTGGCGGACGGCTGAGACGGATGCCAATCGCCGATCGCCGGAAGATTTGCCGGCTGAAGAGATTGCCGCGGCGGCCAGACAGATTCTGGACCGGCAGATTGGCATGCCTCGCCCGGACCTGCTGCGGGAAACAGCCCGCCTGCTTGGCTATCCAAGATTGGGTCCAGCCCTGGAAAACGCCATCCGGCAAGGCATCGAACTCGCCGCCAGCCGCGGCTGGATTGTCGAAAGCCGTCAAGACTACTTGACCTGCGCAGGGAGGGATTGATATTTCGCGTAACCGTTATGTAGAAACCAGGCTTAAGCTTTATCAGAAAACGCTGAAGCAAATTCGTGCCTTGGACAACCCGAATCTGACAACAGCAGAAATACGCCTGAAGGCTGATCGGTTGCGGGATAATGCCAACCAGGGCCAGCCGAATCCGGGTACCCTTGACAAACGACTGGACAAGCTGCTGCCGGAAGCATATAGTCTGGTTTGCGCCGCAGTACGGCTGGCACTGGGTTGGACTGTCTTTGACAGTCAGTTGCTGGCCGCCATCGCACTGCAAAATGGCCGGATCGTAGAATTGGATACGGGGGAAGGGAAAACCCTGGCAGCTGTTTTTGTCGCTTTCTTGCGCGCCTTGTCCGGCCGAGGGGTCCATATTCTGACGTTCAATGACTATCTGGCCAGTCGCGATGCGGAATGGATGCGCCCGGTATATGACCTTCTCGGCTTGCGGGTGGCGGCTATCCGGCAAAATATGACAGCCGGGGAACGGAAATACGCGTATCAGGCGGATGTCACCTACCTGACGGCTAAAGAAGCGGGATTCGATTACCTGCGCGGTTTTCTGGCGGTGTCAGTCGATGAGCTGGTACAACGGCCGTTCTATTTTGCCATTGTCGACGAAGCGGACTCCATCATGATCGATGAGGCCAGAATTCCGCTCGTTCTGGCCGGCGGCCAGGACGGACCGGGCGCGATCGATCCGGCCTTGTTCCGGCTGGTCAGCGGCATGCAGATCAACCGGCATTACCGGCTCGACGAGTACGCGGAACATATTCTGATCACGGAAGCAGGCTCCGCCTGGCTGGAGCAGCGGCTGAATATCGCCAACTTGTACGACCCGGTCAATGTTGAGATCCTGACCCGCGTCCGGCTGATCCTGCAGGCGATCGCGCTCCTGAAGCGCGATGTGGATTATATTGTCCGACAGGACCAGGTCGAATTGGTCGATGAATTTACCGGACGGGTGATCCAAAATCGCCAATGGCCGGATGGTCTGCATGAAGCGGTTGAAATCAAGGAAGGCTTGAGCGGACGGTCCCGCGGCCGCATCCTCAATCGGATCACCCTGCATGATTTTCTGGCCCTTTATCCCGGTTTATGCGGCATGACCGGAACGGCTTGGTCGGCGGCTGCCGAATTCTACCATTTTTACGGCAGCCGCGTCACCCGCGTGCCGCCGCATGTGCCTTGCCGCCGCATTGACCGCCCGGACTTGATTTTCCGCCGCCGCGCCGACAAAGAACAGGCAATTGTGGACGAAATTATCCAGCGTCAGTTGCGCGGCCAGCCTGTGCTGGTCGGGACGGCCAGCGTCGAGGAATCTGAACGTCTGGCTGCGCAGGTTCGCAGCCGCGGTTGTTCGTGCGAGGTGCTCAATGCGCGCCACGATGACCTGGAGGCTGCCATTATTGCCCGGGCTGGCCGGCGTGGTTCGATCACCATATCGACCAATATGGCCGGACGCGGTGTGGATATCCGGCTGGAAGACCCGGCCAGCGGCGGGCTTTTGGTAATCGGCACCAGCCGGCAGCGCAGTGCGCGGATCGACAACCAGCTGCGCGGCCGGGCCGGCCGGCAGGGCGATCCGGGCGAGAGCCGGTTTTATGTCTCCTTGCAGGACGAACTCATCGAACGCTATCATATTCGTTCGGTATTGCCGGCCGGATATCAGAATCCGGCTGCCGGCGATGCGCAGGCGATCACCGACCGCGATGTGGCTGTGGCGGTCCAGCACACGCAGAAAGTGGTGGAGGGTCAACAATACCAGCAGCGTTTAGCCTTAAGCCGCTATTCTCTGCTGATTGAAGAGCAGCGACGGCTGATTCATCAACTGCGCGCGGATGTGCTGACCGGCCGCAAAGTCTTGACTATTTGGCAAGACCAGGCGGCGGAGCAAGTGGCTGAATTGAACAGCCAGGTCTCCGCCGCGGCGATCCAGCAGGCCGAACAGCAAGCCGGCGCCTTGTTGCTCAGCCAGGACTGGGCTGACTATCTGGAATTGGTGGACCAGCTGCTCGATCATGTGTCATTGATGCGTTCCGGCCCCAGCGACCCGTTCACGACATTCAACCGGCAGGTCATCGATGCCTATGCCCATTTTCTGGACAGCTTCGAGTCGGATATGATTGAGCTGGCCGGACGGCTGACGGTTCGGGATGGCGAGCTCAACCTGACCGACGCCGGATTGCCGCACCCGCCGTCAACCAGGACATACCTGATTGACGACGGCAGCGACTCCTTGGACCAGATGCTGGGAATCAGCAGCATGGTGGCTGCCGCTGCCAATCCAGCCGGCTTCATGCTGGCCTTGCTGGCCAACCAGCGCCGGCGCCGGTCACAAAACCGGCCGGGAGCTTGATCAGGCGGTAGGCGCGGCCTGGAACGACCGGGCTTGCTCCTCCATGAATTGGTTGGTGTATAACCGCCAGTAATAACCCTTGCGTTTGAGCAGCTCACGTTGGCTGCCTTCTTCGACGATTCTGCCCTTATCGATTACCAGGATGCGGTCGGCAGAGCGGATGGTCGACAAGCGGTGGGCGATGATGAAGCTGGTGCGTCCGCGCAAAGCTTGACTCATTGCGGCCTGGATCAGGTGTTCGGTTTCGGTGTCGACCGACGAGGTTGCCTCGTCGAGGACAAACATGCCCGGATCGGCCAGAATAGCGCGGGCAAAGCTGATCAG
>JAEXPB010000487.1 GCA_023438965.1 Bacillota bacterium
AACAAATACTGCGCCAGCACGCTGCCCCTTTGTTGAACACGGCTCATGTTTACTGCCCCCCAACGCTTGATTGGCCTGCTAATCGAAAACAGCCGCTTCAAATGAAGCGAACTGTTTTCGGTTAACAGGCCGTCGCCGGCTGCTTTTCGTGCGACCGGAATCACTTCGGCCCCGCCAGCTGTAAGCTTGATTTATTTGAGGTTCTTAATATAGTTATCATAAGCGGTTTGGTAATATTTCAGGTATTCTTTGAATCCGAGAGCATCGAGCTCCTCGTAATATTTGTTCAATTCAGCGTCGGTCAGAGCACGGGCGCCGGTTATGAATTTAGCATTTTCAGCATCGATATGGGCACCGAGTACGGAACTTAATTCAGTGATCCTTTCGTTGTCCGCTTTGGAGAAAAACAGGATTGATGGGAAACCATCCGTTACATATGGCATCAGGTTGTCGACGACACTGGGGCGGAACCAGAAATCGCCGTTGGTCGGGCTGGCTTTCCACACCTCGTACATATTGCGGGGGGCCAAACCGTTAGCCTTTGGCCGCCAGGTAAATTCATTGATCGCCGAGTTGATGGCGCCCATATTAAATCCGGCCACTCTTTTACGTAAGTATTCAACCGCATTCGGCCATTTGTCAGGATTGGCGACACGATCCACATCCAGACGCGAATACTTCTCATCCAGATACCAGCCACCCCAACCGGGCAGCAGATTTTCGCTGCCACGCACGGCGCCAACCCAACTCATGTTGGAACCCTCATCACCCAGACAGTAATTAGCGAAACGGATCGCCGCTTCCGGGTATTTGCATGCTGCCGAGATGACATAACCGCCGGTCGTCAAGGATGGGTTGATCACGGCAAACTTGCTGGTGCTATACTTGCTGGTTAATGGCGGCATGGTTTCATACTGCTGGAAGCCTTCCGGCTTGGGCAGGGAGATAAACGCATCCGTGGCAATCACGCCGACACGGTTTTCCGCGACCAGGGCTCGCGTCGCCGTCTGATCCAGGGTATAGAAATCCTTGGTGATATAACCTTTGTTATAATAATCGTTCAAGAGTTTGAGGACTTCACCGTATACTTCACGGTCACCGGCTGGGATAACTACCTTGTTGTTGCGCAACGCGGCGCTCTTGCCGGTGGAATCAGCCGTCACATAACCAAATGCGTTCAGAATGATGTAAAATGGATTTTCAACAGCGAAGGAGCCGCCCAACGGCACAATATTGGCCGCCCGGTCTTTGAAGGTTTTCAGAACAGCCGTGAATTCATCCAGAGTTGAAGGGTAAGACAAATTAGCCTCTTTCAACCACTTGGTGTTCATCTGGCGCTTCGGGTACATCGACGGATTGGTGGCATCCATGTAAGAACCAAAGGAATAGATCTCGCCGTTCGGCGCGGTGACAGTCGCTTTGTATTCCGGATATAGGTCATAGATAGCCTGCAAATTCGGCATGTATTCTTGATTGATATATTTGGTAAGCGGCAGCAGCTGCTTCTCCATGACACCATAGTTCATCTGCATCACCGCGGTGATATTCATCCCGATCATGACATCCGGCAGCGAGTTGGCGGCAAACGTGATGTTCACGTACTCATCACGATTAAAGACCTGCTCTACCTCGACTTTAATGTTCATCTTCTGCTTGACGAAGTTCCAGAAATGGGAGTCTTCGATCTTGCCGAAATCCGGCGTGTGCAGTACGGCGATTTTAAGCGGAATATCAAATCCCGATTTGACAACCGGCAGATCGGTCGCCAGATTGAGATATTCCGGCACGGCGGATTTGGCAGAGGCGTTGGCGGTTGTCGCCGAAGAACCCTCTCCGCCCGCCGTAGTAGCGGCAGATTGGCTGCAGGCAACCAGACAACTGATTGCCATGACACAGACTACAAGTAAACACAGCAATTTCTTCATGATTTCATTCTCCCGTTCATATTATCATAAAACTGGGTGATTACCAGCCTTATGTCTGGATTATTTGGCACTCATCCTTTGACCGAACCAATCATGACTCCCTTGACGAAATATTTCTGGACGAATGGATAGGCGCAGAGCAGCGGCGCGCTGGCGATAAAGATGACCGCATACTTCATGGCTTCTGCCAGATAAGCCTGCCGCGCAGCCCAAGCCAGGACCTCCTCACCCTGAGTGGCGTCGACCGAAGCGAGCATCGACTTGTTGGTGATCAGGATATCCCGCAAGACCAACTGCAAGGGATACAAACTGCGTTGACGGATATAGAGAAGCGCGCTGTAATAGCTGTTCCAATGACCGACCGAATGGAAGAGCGCCATGACGGCAACAATCGGTTTGGCAAGGGGGAGTGCGATTTTGAAAAACGCTTGCAGTTCCGAGGCGCCGTCAATATGTGCCGCTTCATATAAACTGTCCGGGATTGAGGAGGAAAAAAACTGACGCGTAACGATCAGGTTATAGCAGCTGACACCGCCCAGAATCATAATCCAGGGAGTATCCAGCAAGTTCAGCTGCTTCATGAGCAGATAGGTTGGGATCATACCGCCGCCAAAGTACATGGTGACGAAGAAGAACCAGGAAAGGGCGGTCCGACCCGGCAGGAAGCTTTTGCTCAGGACATAAGCGGCCGGTATGAGCGTGATGAGATTGTAAACGGTGCCCAAAGTGGTATAGAGGATAGTATTGCGGTACCCGACCCAGATATTCTCATTTTCAAGGACATTGTGATAGGCTTCCAGCGTGAAACCGCGCGGAAAAAGTGTAACGGTTCCCATGGCTACCACGTATGGTTCCGAGATCGAAGCGATTATGATGAAATAGAGCGGGTAAAGCATCACAACAATCAGCAAGATCATGAACAGGGTATTCACCGAGTTAAATACGAGATCAGAGCGGCTTTGTTTCATGGCGGTTAATGACCTTTCCGTTAGTTAGGCGTTGTGGCTGTTGGCGATGAAGTCACCACAGGCTGACTTGCGTGACGCGTTTGGATACCTGGTTGACGAACGCGATGATGGCAATATTGATGATATTATTGAACAGGCCGATTGCCGATGAATAGCTGAATTGACCGCCACCGATACCCATCTCATAAACATAGGTGGAAATGACACGTGAAGCGGCCATGTTCAAAGGATTCTGCAGCAGGAATATTTTTTCAAAACCAACCGACAG
The DNA here is from genome assembly GCA_023438965.1 of Bacillota bacterium. GTDB lineage: Bacteria > Bacillota > Clostridia > Saccharofermentanales > UBA5734 > UBA8949. The sequence continues at coordinate 3,162 of JAEXPB010000487.1, forward strand.
GACACTGCCGGTGCTCAGGATCAGCAAGGTGACAACCGTGGGCAGAATGAAAGGGAAGTTGACATGGAGCAGAACCTGAAATCGGTTGGCGCCATCTATTCGAGCGGCTTCAATGAGTTCCGGCGATACATTGGATAAGGCGGCCAGATAAATGATTGTGCCCCAGCCGATACCCTGCCAGACTCCCGACCAGACATAAATCGTACTGAAATAGTGCGGCAAAGTAATAAAATCCTGGCGATCCAAACCGACCAGTACGATCAGGTTGTTAATCAAGCCATGATCCCGGCTCAAGAACAGCCGGACCATCGAGCAAATGACGACAACTGAAATAAAGTGCGGGGCATAGGAGATCATCTGGACAGTTTTCTTGAAAACTTTACTATTTATCTCATTGATCATCAAGGCCAGGATGACCGCGCAAGGAAAGGTGGAAATTGAATAAAGGCTGATGCCCAGGGTGTTGCGAATCACCTTCCAAAAATCCGGGAAGGTGATAAAGCGGGCAAAATGCTTGAATCCTACCCATTCGCTATTCCAGATGCCGAGACTGCTGCGGAAATCCTTGAACGCAATTTGAATGCCATACATGGGAATATAGTTGAATACAAATACGGCAACCACTGCCGGCAGGATCAGCAGGTATAGTTGCCAGCAGCGTGCGACTGCCTGCATCCTGGAACGGAAACGCTGCGACTGACTGTTCATGGGTTGTAAAGATTTGTTGACTGCCAGGTTCATTTGAGCTACTCCTTGCCTGATGGGTGAGCTGACAGGCTGGTTATAGCATTAAAAAATAGCCAGAACAATAACTTGAATTGGTTGAACAATTACCGTCATTCCGTCGGAAATGCCGTCTTTGCCGAATGATCACCAATGTTGGCCTTGACAAGCATTTTAGCCAAACCTATATTGAAGCTATCAATCCTTCAACTGGCACCAGGAAAGAAAACCGATCCCATTCATCGTCAACAGCATCATTGAAGGAGGAATCCCAATGCCTGGCCAACCGGATTTCCGCAATCTGCTCCAAGTCCTGGCGCATCAGAAGCCGGACCGACCGACGCTGTTTGAGTATTATATGAACAACCAGATTTACGACGACCTGACCCGCGACCGGCGCTACGATCCGGCGGATGACCTGGCGCCCTGGAAAAAACTGGTGGATGCCTTTACAGCAGCCGGCTATGACTATACGACAATCACACTGCCCGGCTTTACTTTCCCGTTGGCGGAGCGTGCCCATGGCCAATCGGTCTCCCTGAACGAAGGCGCGATGATCTGCGATCGCGCATCGTTCCGCGCCTATCCCTGGCCGGATCCCGGCCAAGCCCGGTATGACCTGCTGGACAGACTGGCCGGTTACCTGCCGGCCGGCATGAAGCTGGTCGTGCCGCAGCCGGTCAGCATTTTTGGCGGGACAGTCAATCTGCTCGGCTACGACAATCTCTGTGTCCTGCTTTACGAAGATGAGGACCTGGTCGCCGACGTCTTCAATGCCGTCGGCGAACGGATCATGGCCTACCATCTGGAGAACCTGCGTCATGAAAGCGTTGGCGCTTGCCTGATCAATGACGACTGGGGCTTCAATCAGCAGACCCGGATCAGTCCGACGCACCTGCGGCGGTATGTCTTTCCGTGGTACCGGAGAATCGTGCAGGCAATCCATGCCGCCGGCAAACCAGCTATCCTGCACTCTTGCGGCAATCTGCGCGAGATCATGCCCGACATCATCGAGGACTTGCAGTTCGACGGCAAGCATTCCTACCAGGACCTGATCCAGCCGGTCGAATCCTTTTATGAAGAATACGGCGGTCGGATTGCCGTCCTGGGCGGTATCGACGTCGATTTCCTTTGCCGGCGGACTCCGGAGGAAGTTTATGCCCGCTGCCGGGCGATGTTGGAGCTAAGCGCCGGACGCGGGAGCTATGCCTTGGGTACCGGCAACAGTGTGCCGGAATACATGCCGAAGGAAAACTACTACGCCCTGCTGCGCGCGGCATCCGACATGAGGACATCCTGATCCAGGCAAGGGGACAAGATGATGCGAAATCCGGCTTATTTTCAAGGCAAGCATCGCCGCCGCCGTTATTTTGAAGGCTGGTACTTCAAATGCATCAGCGCCGACCGTCGCCAGGCGATCGCAATTATCCCGGGGATGGCGATAGATCCGGCCGGGCGGCGGCATGCCTTTATCCAGGTAATCAACGCGGTGTCCGGGCGCACCTGGTATTTCCATTTCCCGGCCGCTGATTTTGCCGCTTCGGAGCGGGAGCTGGCCATCCGGGTCGGCGCCAGTCATTTTAGCGGCAGCGGGCTGGCCCTGACGATCGATAGCCCGACCGGCCAGGCTTCCGGCTGCCTGACTTTCAGCGAGGCACAGGTTTTCCCGGTTAATTGGCACAATCCCGGCATCATGGGTCCATTCGCCTTCCTGCCGTTCATGGAATGCTATCATGCGATCATCCATCTCTGGCATCGCTTGAGCGGAAGCATCATCCTGGATGGCGAACAACTGGCCTTCACCGGTGGCGTAGGCTATATCGAGAAGGATTACGGCCGGTCCTTCCCGCAGACTTACATCTGGCTGCAGGCCGGCCACTTCGACCAGGGCGGTGCGACGCTGGTTTTTTCCCGGGCGCGCATTCCATTCCTGGGGCGTGAATTCCCTGGCTTCTTTGCCTATTTCACCGATTACCGGAATATTACCGTCCGTTTCGCGACCTATAACCGCTCCCGGCTGGTTCGTTGGTCGGTCAATGCCGGCGACCGCACCTGCAGCGGCGAACTGCGCGGACCAGCCGGCACGCTCGCATTCAATGCCCGGATGGCGGGCGGCGGCCGGCTGCGCGCCCCCGTCGACGGCTTGATGGACCGTGAGATCATCGAAAGCATCACGGCTGTGGTTCATGTCCGCTTGACGGACCGGCGGGGCAAGGTGCTTTATGAAGGAACCAGTTCGGAAGCCGGCATGGAAATCTGCGAGTAGTCCGCAAATGCTGGCCGGGGCTTGATCATAGGAGAACAGCCAATCTCCTCTCATATGGCGAAAATTGACATTGCCCGCACCGGCAGGTCAAAATTGCCTGTGAAATAAACAAACCAAACGCCAGAAAGAAGCAGATCCTGTGCATATTGGCTAAAATGGCAACAATCGCATCTTGCCGTCGCTTTTTGCTCCTGTTATACTCCTGT
>JAEXPB010000006.1 GCA_023438965.1 Bacillota bacterium
ATCCGGCAGGCGTGCGCTTCCAGGGAAGCTATTTCCTCTATCATTCCACCGGCGAAACATTGCCGGATGGCAGTTTTCGGCTCGGTATCGGCATCGCGTCCGCACCGGATCTGGAGAACTGGCGCCTGGCCGGCGACCTGCCCTGCACCCAGTCCTGCGAAGCCAGGGGTATCGGCGCGCCGGCCGCCATCGTGCTGCGCGGCCAGGTTCATTTGTTTTACCAGACCTATGGCAACTGGCGTACCGATGCGATTTGCCATGCGGTCTCCGATGACGGCCTGCATTTCCGCAAAGATCCGACCAATCCCATTTATCACCCCGGTGACGACTGGTGCAGCGGCCGGGCGATCGACGCCGATGCGGTCGCTTTCCAGGACCGGCTGTTCCTGTATTATGCGACACGCGACCAGGACATGCGCATCCAGCAGTTGGGCGTCGCCTGGGCGGATCTTGGGTCCGATTACTCGGCAGCCAGCTGGCAGCATGGACCAAGCCACAGCATCCTGGCACCGGAATTGCCTTGGGAACAGGAATGCATCGAGGCGCCGGCCACAATCGTTCAGGACGATAAAATTTATCTATTCTATGGCGGCGCCTACAACTGCAAGCCGCAGCAGATCGGTTGCGCTGTATCTGCGGACGGCATAAACTTTCAGCGCGTCAGCGATCTGCCCTTGCTTGGACCCGGACTGCCGGGCACCTGGAACAGCTGCGAATCCGGCCACCCCTACGCGTTCCGCGATGATGACGGCCAGGCCTGGCTGTTCTATCAGGGCAGCCCGGATATGGGCAAAACCTGGTATTTGTCGAGGGCCAGGATCACCTGGGATAACGGTGTGCCGCGAATTTGTCCGTAAGATATTCGCATAGATCGAAAGGGGTATCGCAGCGATGAATAAAGTGTCCATTCGTTTCTTTGATGACCAGGAAGTTCGAGCTATATGGGACGATATGAATTCCAAATGGTGGTTTTCTGTGCTTGATATTGTCGGGGTGCTTCGCGGCGAAAGCGATTATAATAAAAATCGTAACTACTGGAAATATCTAAAATCTAAACTCAAGAACGAAAATATCGAGTTGGTTAGTCGTACTAACCAACTGAAATTGATCGCTAACGACGGAAAAAAATATCTTTCCGATACATTTGATTATGATGGTATCCTCGAACTGGCCAAAAATTTTCCGACTAAAAAAGCCAATCGCTTCATTGAATGGTTCACCTATAGCGATGAAACGATAGACGGAAAAAGTAAAAGCAAAGCATATGCTCTTTTTGATAGTTCTTTGCTCGACACGATAGAAGTTGGTACAGTAAAAGGCTTGCAGCAGATTCATGCCTATCTGTTTGGCGGGCTCTATAATTTTGCAGGGCAAATAAGAACACTCATCATAGCAAAAGGCGGCTTCCAATTCGCCTTGGTACGTTTTCTTCCTGAAACGCTAAATATTATTGAAAAAATGCCTGAAGGAACTTTTGATGAAATCGTGGATAAATATGTAGAAATGAATGTCGCTCACCCGTTTATGGAAGGTAACGGCAGAAGCACACGAATTTGGCTCGACCTTATTCTGAAAAAGAATCTAAAACTCTGTGTAGATTGGAGCAAGATCAACAAAAAAGACTACCTCTCCGCTATGGAAAAAAGCGTTTCAAATTCCGCACAAATAAACACATTACTAAAAACGGCTTTAACCGATAAGATTAACGACCGCGAGGTTTTTATGAAGGGCATAGATTATTCCTACTATTACGAACAAGAGGATAGCGTTTTGCAATGATCATGTGAATCCGGCCACCTTTACGCGTTCCGCGATGATGACGGCCAGGCCTGGTTTTCTATCAAGGTAGCCCGGGCATGGGCAAAACCTGGTATTTGCCGAAAGCTGGGATTACCTGAAAAACGGCGTACCGCAGATTTGTCCGTAAAAATTGAAGTATACCGAATCAAGATGTTACACTTTTCTCTGAACAGCCGTTTTAATGGTCACTGTAAAAAACACACCAAAAAGCAGCGCTGCCAGCTCCGAGATGGTTGGCGGAAATTCCAGGTATGACGGGAAACCTGGGAGCAGGAACGCCGCATAGGGAATTGCTGCGATCAGCAACAAGACCAATTCAATGAACAGATAGCTGCGCAGCTTCATGAAGCCATCTAAGCTGAGTCCCGCAGCCATGCCAATAGCAGCGTCGATGAGCATGCATAGGGAGAGATGCTGAAAATATAGATTGTTGAGGATGATCGCTTCCGAACTTTTCGGATCCACGCAGCCTGATCAGATACGAAAATACGCTTCTGATTGCCCAAAGCATCTGCAATCAGAAGCGTATATTGGATAGACTCATGATCAGTTTACTTTTATTCGTCCAAACGAAGGCTGGCGCTTTACTTCTTAATATCCAGCTCCCAGACTGCCCTTTTCCGGAATTTGCTGAGGAATTTCCGATTCAGGACACCCTTTTCCTCCAGATGGACGTAGCAGGCCCGGTCGCAGGCTTTGCCGCAAATGCAGGTGATGTAGCCGTGCTTGACCGGCGGATAGAAGACCAGCTGGTCGATGATCGCCCGGGCCCGCTCCGGCGGCAGCTGCGCTTCGCCGGCGATGATCGCCAGGCGGTCCGGTTCGTCGGCGAAGGCGTTCGGCGGCATGAAGGGATTGGTCCTGCGGCTGGCGCCGGCGTAGTAAGTCGCGCATTGCCAGGTATCCAACTGGCCATCCGCGCTGATCGCCTGGCCGGGGCATGCCTGCACGCAGGCGCCGCACTGGTCGCAGAGATGCGGCTCCGCGAGCGGCGTCGCCGGCAGTTCGGCATCGGTCAGGATGAAGCAATAGCGCTGGAGCGGACCGAAATCGTCGGTCAGCAGCGTGCCGCTCACACCGATCTCACCCAGGCCGCAGAGGACCGCCGCCTGCGGGAAATCCAGCTGCAGCTCCCGTTCGGTCCGGTAGATCTCTTTATAGCGCACTTCCGGGAAGGTGCCCTCGTCCGGGCCATCGGCCCGGATCAGGGGATTCCAGCGCTGCGGCAGTGCGGCAAAGCCCTGGTCTTCCAGGACGCCGCAGGCCTGCAGCAAGGCTTGCGGCATGACCGTCTCCTCCAGCGTCTCGATGCTGTTGGTTGTGTATTGGTAATAGGTAGTGCCTTCTTCTATATGGCGATGCGAGCCGCGCAGGATGCGGAAGGCCACGCCGATGACGGTCTGCGCGGATGGCAGCAGCTTGGCGGCTGCAGTGCCGGCGAAGCGTCCGATCGGCGCGAAGCCGACCAGGTCGGCGCCCTGCCCTTTCAGGGTCGCGGTCAGGTCCTGGACTAATTTCTCTGTTTGTACCGTCATATTCTGCCGCTCCTCTTCAAATGCTCGTAGCAGGCGGTGTCGCACTTCTTGCCGCACAGGCAGGGGGCGTAATTCGTGGTCCGGCTGGGCAGGAAGTCCAGCTTGGGATAAATGGCCTTCGCGGACGCGCTGTCAAACCGCTTCTCGCCATCCAGGATCGCTTCCCGCTCCGGATCATCGGCCAGGAAGCCGGTCGGCTGGAACGGATTGGAGCGATGGGCGCCGCGGTAATAGACACTGCATTGCCAGGTGTCCAGGCCGTCGGCCGCCGTAATCGCCCGGCCGGGGCAGGCGGCCGCGCAGGCGCCGCACTGGTCGCACAGCGATCCGGCAAAGGGCGCATCGGGCTCCAGCGGCGCGTCGGTCACGATGAAGACCAGGCGCACAAACGGGCCGAACTGCGGCGTAATCACCGCGCCATACAGGCCGACGCTGCCCAGGCCGCAGATCTCGGCGGAGCGGCCGAAGTCCATGATCACGTCCGGCACCGGTTTGCCCGGCGCGACGGCCGAGGCGTGGACCAGCTCGTAGGTGCCGAGGACTTCCGGATTGGTCGTTTTGTCGCCCTGGATCCGCAGGTTGGAGATATTGCGCTGCAGGCAGGCGTCGTAGCCGGCATCCTCGATCAGGCCGCCCATTTTGAGCAGGAAGATCTCGGCCATTTCTTCATCCAGGTATTTGACGCCCAGGGACGTGTAACTGTAAAATTGCGACTGGTTGGCCATCGCGCCATAAAGGCTGCGCGGCACCCGGAAAGCGCAGCCGATCACGCAGCGCGCCCGGGGCAGGATCAGGCGCGGATCCCGTTGCGGCGCCGTGCCGGCATAGAGGCTGATGTCGCCGATACCGCACAGGTCGGCGCCGAATTCTTTCGCTTTGGCTTTAATTAATTCACTCGTCAGCATGCTCCTACCCTCTTTCATCGGTCCAGCATCCAGGGCTTGCCTGTCCGCAGGGGCGCCTGGAACCGTCCGGCCATGCAGCCGCCCTTTTTCTCGAGCTGGCTGACGCAAGCGCGGATGCAGCCGCCGCATTTGGCCATGTTGTAACCGACCCAGCTGGGGAAGTACTTCTCCAGCGCCGAGTAGACCTTGCGGATCTCCTCTTCGTTGGCCTCGGCCTTGCCCTCCAGGACATTGAGGTCGCCGTTTTCATTCCGGTCGAAGACTTCCTTCGGCACGAAGGGATTAAAGTAGCGCCCGGCGTGGGTATAGAAAGCGTAGCACTTCCAGGCGTCGAACTTGGCCCATTCGCAGATCTTGCCGCCGACCGAGACCTGGATGGTCTCCTGGCTGCTCAGGCAGCCGCCCGGGCATTCGCGGACGCAGGCCTTGCATTTCCGGCACAGCGGCGGGCCGTCGTACAGGGGATCCGGCTCCAGCGGCGCATCGGTGAAGATAAAGGCCAGGCGCTGCAAGGGGCCGAACTGCGGGGTCAGGAACATCTTGCTGTAGCCGATTTCACCCAGGCCGCAGGCCACGCCGGCGAGCCGGAAATGGAATTGCAGGTCGGGCGCGACGCCGCCTTCCCGGGCTGGCCGGGTGTACTGCACCGAACGGTGGTGGGCGGTCTTCTGGGTGGCCCGTTCATTGGCCTCGATCTGTTCTTCCGGCGACAGGGTGTTGCCCGGCGAGCCATCCATGTCGGAAACCACGCCGCGCGCGCCGGTATTGCGATACAC
>JAEXPB010000046.1 GCA_023438965.1 Bacillota bacterium
CCGATTATCATGCTGACCGCCAAGGGCGAAGAGATCGACCGGGTTCTCGGACTTGAGCTGGGAGCCGACGACTATATTGTCAAACCGTTCAGTCCGCGGGAAGTGATCGCCCGGATCAAGGCGGTCCTGCGCCGACTCGGCGAAGCGCATCAAGAGAACAGCTCGATTCTGCGGTTCGAGGGATTGGAAATCAATCTCGACAATTACCAGGTCAAAGTGGCCGGCGAGAATATACCCTGCACGCCGAAGGAAGTGGAGATTCTGCATCTGCTGGCCGCCCACCCCGGCCAGGTCATGGATCGTGAGCAGATTCTTTCCCAGGTCTGGGGATATGACTACTTCGGCGACACCCGCACCGTCGACACCCATATCAAGCGCATCCGTCAGAAAATCACCCTGGATCAGGCGCCCTGGGGCCTGATCACCGTATACGGCGTCGGCTACAAGTTCGAGGTGTTCCACTGAAATGCAGAAGTCCATTTTCTTCCGCCGGGTCCTGGCGCTGCTGCTCCTGGCGCTGCTGCTCTGGACGTTCCTGACGGCTGTGCTGTACGGCATTATTTCCCGTCCGATCTTCACACAGATCAAGGTGAATGAATTGCAGCCCCGGGCCGTGACGATTGCCAATATGGCGGCCAAGAGCTTTCTGGAATATGATCCCTATCTGGACTCGCTGCTAAGCTCCGCTTATGAATTTTTCGATGCCTGGATTTTCGTCGTCGACGGCCTGTCCGGCGAAATCCGCAATACGACGCTGCCGGCCGGCGATGCGGCTGTTGAACCGCAAATCCGCGACTTGATCAGCCGGAACCTGGATTCCCTGACAACCGGGCAATATTCCTCGGTCTGGTTCACCAGCCGGCTGCACAATGGCTCCGGTTCAACGGAAATGCTGTTTATCGGCGTGCCGGTGACCATCCTGTTCAACCGCCAGAGCAAGGTCGTCGGCGCCGTATTCTTCGTCCGGCCGCAAGACGAGCTGAACGCCGGTCTGAGCAGTATGAACATCGCCTTGCTGGTCTCGGCCCTGCTGGTCCTGGCCCTGATGATCATTCCGACCTACCTGGCGACCGCCCGCCTGATCATGCCCTTGCGACAGACACGCAACGTCGCCCTGGCCATGGCAAACGGCGACTTCAGCGTACGTGCCGATGCCCGTCAACGCGGCGAAATCGGCGAGTTGGCCGCCACCATGAACAATCTCGCTCATGCCCTGGCCGCCAACCTGTCCGCCCTGACCCTGGAACGGAACCGGCTGCAGCAGGTTCTGGCCGGCATGAGCGACGGGCTGATCGCCGTCGATCCGGATCTGCAGGTAACCTTGACCAATCCGGCCGTCATCTGCCTGCTGGACCAGCCGGATCGGACGGACACCCCGCAGGCTCTGGCGGACTTCCCGGATGGCGCGGCTTTGCACCAGGCTTTTCAGGAATCAGTCGTCGAAAACCGCGACGTCGAAATCGTCCTTCGCCACAACGGCTTGATCATTCGCGGCCAGATCGCCCCGCTGACCGAGGAAACCGGTCATGTTGCCGGCGCGGTTGGCCTGTTCCACGATATTACCGAATCCGAGCGACTGGAGCAGACCCGCCGGGACTATGTCGCCAATGTATCGCACGAGTTGCGGACGCCACTGACCGCCATGCGGGCGCTGCTCGAACCGCTCAAGGACGGCATGGTCGCCGGTGAAGCCGACCGGCAGCGCTATTATGGCATCATGCTGCGCGAGGTCGTCCGCCTGGCGCGCTTGATCAACGACATGCTGGAGCTTTCCCGGCTGCAGGCCGGGACGGTTCCGATGGCCCAGTCGGCCTTCGATCTGCGGGACATTTTGTCTGATCTGGCGGAACGTTTCAGTGTCCAGGCCGAGGAAAGCGGCCTGCAGATCGTGCTGCCGGAAAATCTCCAATCCTGTCCCCCGGTTTACGGCAACCCGGACCGGGTTGAACAGGTTTTAATCATCCTGATTGACAATGCAATTAAATTCACGCCGGAGAATGGCACGATCCATCTGCTGCTGGACTGGGACAACCGCAAGATCCAGATCTCGGTCCAGGACAGCGGTATCGGCATCGCGCCGGAAGATGCCGCCAAAGTCTTCGACCGGTTCTACAAGGCGGACAAGGCGCACCAGCAGCCCGGCACCGGCCTGGGGCTGGCCATCGCGCGCGAAATCCTCCTGCGGATGGGTCAAACCATCCGGGTCCGCAGCGAACTGGGCCAGGGTTCGGTTTTCACATTCACGCTGGATCTGGCCGCCTGATGCTGCCCCGACTGGCGGCGCATTCACAAGACCATCGGAAACACTTCAGGATATCGATATAGAAATGTTGTCCCCCGTACATATTAAATTCATATTTGACCGATAGAATGAAATAGGGTTATGAAATCAAGTATTGAAAGGAAGATGTCCATATGGTTCTGGTCTGCGTAACGGATCAGGAATCCTGCGGCCGGCTGATTGATGCCGGCAAAAAACTTGCCGACATCACCGACAACCCGCTTAAAGTTATCTGTGTACGTCCGCGCCGGACTGAAAACTGGTTTGGCAGCGACGAAGTTGAATATCTTTTCAATTATGCCAAGCGTTTGGATGCGGAGACGATCATTTTCTTCCATGATTGTGCCGTCGAAGCGGTAGCGGATTATATCCGTTCCGGCGACGTCCAGTATGTCATTGTCGGCATGCCGCCGGAGCCCGGTCACAGTATATTCATATCCAGTCTGGAAGAGCAATTCCCGGATCTGCCGGTCATCGCCCTGGATGAAACCGGCAATCTCCAGCTCGTGCCAGCCATCCATGAAAGTGCCGGATGAAAACACGCCCGGCACCGATCAACTGCCGGGCGTCCGCCTCAATAAGTACATCGCGGACAGCGGTTATTGCAGCCGGCGTGAAGCCGACCGGCTGATTGCCGATGGCCAGGTGACCATCGACTGGCAGCCGGCCAATGTTGGTACGCGCGTTTTACCCGGCCAGACAGTCCGGATCGGCGATGACCCGGTTTTGAAAGATGATGACCTGGTTTATCTAGCCCTGAACAAGCCGGCCGGAATCACCAGCACAACCGATCCGAACCGCAGCGACAACATCATCCGCTTTGTCGGACACGATAAGCGCATCTTCCCGATCGGCCGGCTGGACCGCGATTCTGAAGGGCTGATTTTCCTGACCAATGACGGTTCGATCGTCAATAAGATCCTGCGCGCCGGCAACCGCCATGAGAAAGAATATATTGTGACGGTGGATAAGCCGATTACTGCCGAATTTCTGGCTGGCATGGCCGCCGGCGTGCCGATCCTCGACACGGTCACCCGCCCCTGCCGCCTCAAGGCCGAAGGCCCGCGCGTTTTCCGGATTATCCTCACCCAGGGGCTGAATCGCCAGATCCGGCGCATGTGCGACTATTTCGGCTACACCGTCTTGCGTTTGGTGCGAGTCCGAATCATGAATGTGACACTGGGCAATCTGAAACTCGGCGAATGGCGCTATCTGACGCCCAAAGAAATGGCCGAGATCAAGCGGCTGACCCGGAATTCCAGTCAGGAACCGGCCTCCAGGCTCGGATAATCCCCGCTGAAACAAGCGTCGCAATAGTGATGGCCGCTTTGTCCCAGCATGTCACCCAGACTGTCCAATTGCAGATAACCCAGCGAATCGGCACCGATCAGCTGCCGGATTTGTTCCAGCGTATGCCGGCGGGCGGTCAGTTCCTCGGTCGACGGAATGTCCGTTCCGAAATAGCACGGCCACAAGAATGGCGGTGCGCTGATGCGAACATGGACTTCGGTGGCGCCGGCCTGTTTCAGCATTCGGACGATACGCGCGCTGGTTGTGCCGCGCACGATGGAATCGTCGACCATGACCACCCGCCTGCCGGCCACGCTGGCCCGAATCGGGTTCAGCTTGATGCGCACCGCGGTTTCGCGCTGAGCCTGGCTGGGCTTGATGAACGTTCGCCCGATATAGTTGTTTTTGACAAATCCTTTGCCATAAGGAATGCCGGAAGCCTGGCTGAATCCCATCGCGGCATCGATCCCGGAATCCGGCACGCCGAACACCAGGTCCGCGTCAACCGGATATTGGCGCGCCAGCAGCCGTCCGGCTGCCAATCGGGCCTCGTGGACGCTGATGCCGTCGATCCGGCTGTCCGAACGGGCGAAATAGATATATTCGAAAATGCACTTGCGGTTCAGGCCGCGGCATTCGGTACGCAGCGAACGCATGCCGTGGCGGTCGACAATCACGATCTCACCCGGTTCGACGTCACGGATGAATTCGGCGCCGATCGCGTCCAGCGCGCAAGTCTCCGAAGCGAAAACGATCGCTTCGTCGAGCCGGCCGATGCACAGCGGGCGAAAACCCAGGGGATCCCGCACCGCCAGCAGTTTGCCCCGGCTCATCACCAGAAGGCAATATGCACCCTGCAAATCCCGCATCGCCAGGCTGACTGCTTCCTCAACGCTGGCCGTGACTGCCCGGTAGCGGGCGATCAGGTAAGCGATGATTTCCGAATCAATTGTGGTTTGGAAAATGGCGCCCTGGTCTTCCAGTTTTTCGCGCAGCTGGTTGGTATTGGCCAGATTGCCGTTATGGGCCAAGGCCAGCTGGCCCTTGCTATATCGGGTCACCAGCGGCTGGGCATTCTCGCGCACGCTCTGTCCGGTGGTCGAATAGCGGACATGGCCGACAGCAACCCGGCCGGGCAGGCCGGCCAGCTTATCATGGTCAAAAACATCATTGACCAATCCCATGTCTTTATGCAGGCGGACTTCGCCATTCTTGTTGGCTGCGATGCCACAGCTCTCCTGCCCCCGGTGCTGCAAGGCAAACAGGCCATAATAGACCAATGGCGCGGCATCCAGGCCTTCCGGCCCGTAAATGCCAAAAATACCGCATTCTTCGTGTAACAAATCTGTGCCTCCTTAGGCCATCCGGCCAACAAGCGGCGCCCGGTCAGTCGGGTTCCACCCTCTGTCCTTAACAAAAAAAGTATAGGGTTTGACGGCTGGTGTGTCAACATGGGAGGAGACATTCCTTTCGGCCGCTGTGGGAAGGCAGACACTTCCTTTCGGCCGCTGTCCTCGCCGCTCCGCGGCATGCGGATGCGGCCTGACGGAATGTCTGCCTTCCATGTAATGCGGTAGTCGTTCGGTCTCCTCGCCGCTCCGCGGCATGCGGATGCGGCCTGACGGAAGGCCTGCCTTCCATGTAATGCGGTAGTCGTTCGGTCTCCTCGCCGCTTCGCGGCCTCACATATGTCGTGAGTCCCCAAGAGCCGCCATCAGGTTTGATGCCGGCTTTCAGGGAGGTACGTATTTCAGGCGGGCTATTGCCGGGTATAAAAAAACGAAGGCGTCCATCAAGAACGTCTTCGTTCATTTTCTATACCGTTACTGATTATACCGGACCAGCCTGATCCTGTCAATCCGGTCGTGCCGTTGGTTCGGCCGGACCGTCGGCGCGTTCCGCCGGACGGAAGCCGCTCTGGCGCCGAATCAATTGGCATAATTCATGCATGCGGTGCGCGTCGTCAGCCGTGCATTGATCCGAGCCATATCGGGCCAATTCGTACAGGCCGGTCATTTCATGGATTGCCGCCGCCAGAACAGGCCCCCGGTTCTGTTGCAGGATCGCCTCGATCTGCCGCGGGGTCATGGCCGGCTCGACACCGAGACCGCGGCGGATCTGTCCCTCGATCAGCCGGTAATACAGCCGCCGGATCCGATGTTCGGGACTCTGGCCAAATTGGCGGGTCCAGCGGCCATCGCCCCGGCGCAGCCGTTCCTTGATCTGGTCCGCAAGATTGGGCAGCAGTGACTCCAGCACATCCGTGCTCTTTTGCCGGTTGGCATAAAAGCGCTTATAAAAGGTGTACAGGCCATAAATAATCAAAGCTATCAGTAATGCTGCGCTGGCGATATAGAACAAATACATGATGATTTCCTGTAGGATCAGCAGCCAGGCCGGCGTGGCGCCGGCTTCCGGCAAGCCCGGGCCGGTTTCGGTCGGCGCCGGCTGACTCGGTTCCGTTTCGACCGGCGTATCCTGGCCGCCCAGTGAAGTAAGCAGCCGGATCAGCCAGCGCAAGGCGATCAACAACGCCTGGCCCAGGACAGGCAGCAGATCCTGCAGATGCAGCCAGGGCGAAACCAGCAGCACCAGGAGCAGCAGACTGGTATACCCGATCAGCAGGAACAGGTTGAAACGCCTGATCCGGGCGATCGGCTGGGTCGCCATGTTCTCGAAACGCAGCAGGCGTTCGGCCAGGGATATCTGGTGCCAGCGCCAGACCGTCAGCATGAGGTAAGCAATACCCAAGTAGTAATAAGCTTGACTGACAACCGCCAGCTGGAGCTTGACCGCCAGCAAATTCAAGACCAGCAAGTAGACCAGGGCGGCCACCGCACTGCCCAGCGAAACGGTCGCCGGATTTTCCGCCGACCGGAAATGCAAAACGAAAGCGCGGACCGCCAGAATGACAATCAGCAGAATCAGGAGCAATCGCGGCCATATGGGCAGCGGCAACAAAACCGGCCCGGTCAGAAGCAGCATGCTGACCGCCAAATAATGCCAGATTTTCTGGCCATATAAACGCACCAGCCAATAGATCAAAACGCCAGCCAACAGGCAGCCCGCCAGCAAGCCGGTCCATTCCGGCGCCAGCAGCTGAGCCGGAATGGCGAGCAGGGCGGCCAGCAGGATGCCCCAGATCAGCTCCAGCAACAAATCGTCCCGAACAATCAGCTGCCGGACCAGACCGCCGCTTCGCCGATCAGCAGCCATTGGCGCGAACCTCCCAGAAAAATACCGGTTTATCGATTTCCGGCGTGCGCAATTTCCAGTCCGTAAAACGGGGAACGATCCACAAACCCTGATAGCCCAGGTTCAGGCAATCCATCCAGTGC
>JAEXPB010000086.1 GCA_023438965.1 Bacillota bacterium
AGGGTATTGGGATTGGTCAGCATCAGGCCGGCGATATCCGGACCCAGCAGTTGGCGCAGGGCAGTCAAATCGACGCCGCCCTGCGAGTCGGAGTGCACCTCCACGACCTCGAAGCCGGCCATCGCCGCTGATGCCGGATTGGTACCATGGGCCGAATCGGGCACAATCATCCGACGCCGATGATGATCGCCACGGTGATCATGCCAGGCCCGGATCATCATCAGGCCGGTCAGTTCGCCATGAGCGCCGGCGGCTGGCTGCAAGGTAAAGCGGTCCATGCCGGTAATTTCACTGAGCATCCGTTCCAACTCAGCCATCAGGCCGAGGCAGCCCTGGACGGATTCGGCCGGCTGAAGCGGATGAATCCGTTCGAAGCCGGGCAGCCGGACGATGGCCTCATTGATTTTCGGATTATACTTCATCGTACAGGAACCAAGCGGGTATGAACCGCTTTCCACGCCGAAATTCATCTGGGAAAGCCGGGTGTAGTGCCGGACCAGATCGATTTCGCTGACTTCCGGTAATCCGGGTGATGTACGGCGTTGCAGGCTGGGCGGAATCAGGGTATCCAGATCCTGCGACGGCACATCGCAAGCTGGCAGCAGGCCCGTATGCCGGCCGGACCGGCTTAATTCAAAAATAAGGGGCTCAGCTGTTTTGCGCATGGCCATCCTCCTCCCGGCTGATCAACTGACGGATGGTTTGTACCAGCCGGTCCATTTCGGCTTTGGTCCGTTTTTCGGTAACCGCCAGTAGCCAGACATCCGTCATATCCGGATCCATCCGGCGGACTTCGAAACCGCCGAGGAAGCCGGCGGCGAGGAGCGATTGATTCAAGGCCGCCAGATCACCTTGGCAGCGGATGGCAAATTCCTTGAAGAAAGGCCCGGTGAAAACAGGTTGAAACTGCGGCAGCTGCAGCAATTGCTCATATAGATAGTGGGCTTTGCGCGTACATTGCTCCGCTACCTCCCGCAAGCCGGCCGGTCCGGTTCGCGCCAGGTAAAGGGTAGCGATCAGGGCGTTGAGCGCCTGGTTGGAGCAAATGTTTGAAGTTGCCTTTTCCCGGCGGATATGTTGCTCGCGGGTCTGGATGGTCAGGACATAGCAGCGTCTCCCCCGGGCATCGACGGTCTCGCCGACGATAC
Source organism: Bacillota bacterium (assembly GCA_023438965.1). Lineage (GTDB taxonomy): Bacteria > Bacillota > Clostridia > Saccharofermentanales > UBA5734 > UBA8949. The sequence goes on from JAEXPB010000086.1 coordinate 1,149, forward strand.
GTCCCGGCATGCGGCGCAGCAAATGCTGCCGGGCGGCAAAAAATCCCAGGTAAGGTCCGCCAAAACTGAGGCTGTTGCCCAGCGACTGGCCTTCGCCGACGACGATATCGGCGCCGGCATCGCCAGGTGCCTGCAGCAGGCCAAGGGCGATCGGATCGCAGCTGACGATCAGCAGAGCCTGGCGGCTGTGCGCCAGATCGGCCACCTGCTGCAAGTTCTCGATCACGCCATAGAAATTCGGATATTGGACGATCACCGCCGCCGTATTTGCTGATAATTGCCGGACCAAGTCGGCCGGGTCGACTTGGCCGGTTACCGGATCCCTGGCTACGGTTGCTGTTGCCTGGCCGCTGAAATGCAGATAAGTGTCTGCGACCGCCCGGCTGTCGGGGTGGACCGTATCGGCAATGAGCAGCTGACTCTTGCCGGTGGCGCGGCAAGCCATCAAGGCCGCTTCAGCCAGGGCGGAGGCGCCGTCATACAGAGAGGCGTTGGCGAGATCCATGCCGGTTAGCTCACAGATCATGGTCTGGTATTCAAAGATCGCCTGCAAGGTGCCCTGGCTGATTTCCGGCTGGTATGGGGTATACGCGGTGAAAAATTCCTGTCGGGAAGCCAGGTTCTGGACCACAGCCGGTATATAGTGATCATAGGCGCCGGCACCCAGAAAGCAGCATAAGTTGTCAAGATTGCTGTTCTGGCCGGCTAACTGCTTCAGATGCTCCGCCAGCGCCAATTCCGGCAATGCCGGCGGCAGGTCCAGCTCGCGCGGCAAACGAACGGCGGCCGGGATATCGGCAAACAGTTCATCCATTGTCTGCAAGCCGATTGTGGCCAGCATCTCCTGCTGCTCCAGGGGAGTATTGGGAATATAGTCCGCCATCAGTGATGCTCCTTCGGGCAAAAGGCCTGGTAAGCCGTCTCGTCCATCAAGCCGGACAGTTGCTGCGGATCAGACAGTTCCAGCACGGCGATCCAGCTCGCATAAGGTTGTTCATTGACCAATTCCGGCTGGTCGGCCAGCGCCTGATTAATCTGGACAACCCGGCCTGATACCGGCGTATAGATCTCCGACGCCGCTTTGACTGATTCGGCGACACTGAGGACATCCCGGGCGGCCAGATTGGCCCCGATCTTGGGCAATTCGATAAAGACGATCGAACCCAGCTCCTGCTGGGCATAATCCGTGATGCCGATCGTCGCCTGGTTGCCCTCGATTTTCAGCCATTCATGGGTATGGGCATAAAGCAGTTCTTTTCTGGTCTCCATTGATTTCACCTTCCTGTTCTTGGTTTAGATGGTTTGGGCTGTTTCGGTTTTCGGTTTTCGCCGGTAAAACGGCAAACTGACTATCCTGGCCTGGCACGGCCGGTCACGGATGATGACGTCAACGAACATCCCCGCTTCAGCGGCATCAGTAGCCACCAGGGCCATGGCTACGCTCTTTTGCAATGTCGGCGCATAGCTGCCGGAAGTGACCTGGCCGATGATCCGGTCACCCAGGCGGACTTCATAGCCGCTGCGCGGAATACCCCGGTCGATCATTTCCAGGCCAACCCGCCGCCGCGGCAAGCCGGCGCTGCGCTGTTGCCGCAGAGCCTCCCGGCCGATAAAAGCTGGTTTGTCCAGTTTGACAAACCGGTCCAGGCCGGCCTCGAGCGGGGTAATATCCAGGGAGAGCTCATGGCCGTAGAGAGGCATTGCTGCTTCAAAGCGCAGTGTATCGCGGGCGCCCAGGCCGGCCGGGACCAATCCGGCTGCCTGGCCGGCAGTCATCAAGCTGTCCCAGAGTCCCAAGGCGGCTTCGGCTGGCAGGTAAATCTCAAAACCATCTTCACCGGTATATCCGGTGCGGGATACCAAGGTTTTGACACCGGCGATCCGGACATCCGGCAGGAAGTGATAAGTTCGGATCGCGGTCAGCGGCGTCGCGGTCAGCTGCTGCAGGATGTCATTCGCCCGCGGGCCCTGGATGGCCAGCTGGGCTGTCGCCGCCGAAAGGTTGGTCATCGTCGCCGCGCCGGACAGATGGGAACGGATCCAGGTTTCATCTTGATCGGTGTTGGCCGCATTGACCACCAGCAGCCATTCCGACTCGGCAAGCTTGTAGAGCAGAAGATCATCGACAATGCCGCCTTCCGGTGTGCACATCGGTGAATAGACCGCCTGGTTAATCTGGATCGGCTGAAGGTCATTGGTCACCAGCTGTTGCAGATTCGCCAGGGCATCCTGGCCCTGAACCAGCAACTCGCCCATGTGGGACACATCAAAAAGGCCGGCCGCGTTCCGAACTGCCTCGTGTTCAGCGATGATGCCCTGATACTGGACCGGCAAGGCCCAGCCGCCAAAGTCGACGATCTTGCCGCCCAAGGCTTCGTGGCGGGTAAACAAAGGTGTCTGTTTCATCCTGCATGCTCCTCGTTCCTATCGTTCTATGCCTGGGGTGGCGCATCCGGGCGCCGCTCCGACCGCATGGACAAAAAAAGAAGATGACTAATATTCGTCATCTTCTCTGTTTCCTGACCTGAGAGATTCTTCCCCTGGGATGAGCCGGCGGGGATTTGCTCCTTCGGTGCTGTTTGCAGCTTTTCAGAGATTCGTCCGGCGGCGGTCCTTTTGCCTGAAAGGTTCACAGCGCCCTCGACAGGGTCTGTTTGCTTCTTCGGCGCCTATCGCTAAGTCTCTTCCGCAGCCATCATCCATCACTATTGAATTGTCTGAAATTGATTATATGACTTCCATTGTCTTTTGGCAAGGGCCGGCAGGATAAATGTTCGATTCGATCATAAATTTATTTACACAAATCAATGACGAACCTTATATCCCAACCCTTCAGAAATCAAGTTGCATCGGGAATATCCGGGAGAAATTTTTTAAAGGTCTGGCTTAACGTCTGATGGCGGACGGTCGTCGGCTCGAAACGCAGGATCTTGAAGGTCAGCTGGATACAAAAGCCGATCGCCGCTGCCGAGATCACTGTTCCGACGCCAACCAGACCGCCCAGCAGCCAGCCGATCAACACCGCCGACATTTAGATCGCCACCCGGCAATAGCCGATCGCCAGGCCGGTCTTGCGTTTCAGGGCGACCATCAGGCTGTCCCGTGGTCCGGCGCCAAATCCGGAGCCGATATAGAAGTATGAAGCCA
>JAEXPB010000155.1 GCA_023438965.1 Bacillota bacterium
GCCAGAAAGTGCTGATCACGGCGATCAACCATGGCTCTTTCCGGGTTTTGCCCCATGAATCCGCACCCCAGGCCGAGCATGGCGGCGCTCAGGGACGGAGCGATTCCTGATGCCCAAGGCATCCGTCGCGCTGTGCAGCCTCAATGCCCGCTATGTGCATACCAACCTGGCTCTGCGCAGCCTGCAGGCTTATGTCCGGTCGCAATGGCCGCAGGCACCGGACCTGATCCTGGCCGAATGGACCATCAACGACCAGCCGCTGCCGATGGTTCGCCGACTGGCCGATCTGCAGGCCGATCTATACGCCTTTTCCTGCTACATCTGGAATATTGCCCAGATCCGGCCAATCTGCCGGATGCTGAAAAAAGTCCGTCCCGCGGCACGGATTGTCTGGGGCGGGCCGGAAGTCAGCTTCGACGCCGCGGATCGCCTGGCTGCCGAGCCGGCGGTGGATGCGATCATCCGCGGTGAAGGCGAGGCGGTTTTCCTGGACCTGCTGCGCCGCCTTTTCCCGCCGGACAGCGCGGGCACGCCGTCCGTCGCCGCCCGGCTGACCGGCGCCGGACCGGCCGATGCGGTCGGCCTGGCCGATCTGCCCGGCCTGACCTGGCGCGAGGCCGGAACCGGCCTGATCCGCAGCAATCCGGACGCGCCGCTCCTGCCGGCCGACGCCTGGCCGTTTCCGTATGCCGACGCCGACCTGGCTGCCCTGGGCAACCGGATCCTTTATTATGAAACATCGCGCGGCTGCCCTTTCCACTGCGCCTATTGCCTGTCGGCGCTGGACCGTACGGTGCGGCACCGGCCGCTGCCGCTGGTTTTCACGGAACTGGACCGGCTGATTGCTGCCGACCTCCAACAGGTCAAGCTGGTGGACCGGACTTTTAATTGCCAGCCGGAACGGGCCCGCCGCATCTGGCAATATCTGCTCGATCGGCGTGATGTCATCGGGCGGACCAATTTCCATTTTGAAATTGCCGGCGACCTGTTGGACGACCAGGCGGTCGACCTATTGAATCAAGCGCCGCCGGGCCTGTTCCAGCTGGAGATCGGCTTGCAGACCATTCAGCCGGCCGTGCTGCGCACGATCAACCGGGCGATGGACCTCGCCGTTCTGCAGCGCCAGGTCGGCCGGCTGCGCCAGGCCGGGCGCGTTCACCTGCATCTCGATCTGATCGCCGGATTGCCTGGCGAAACGCTGGCCCAATTCGGCGAATCCCTGGACTGGGTTTGGCGGTTGCAGCCGCAGCAGCTGCAGCTGGGATTCCTGAAAATCCTGCCCGGCAGTCCGATGCGGCGGCTGGCCGCCGAGCGCGGCTTCCTCTGGCAGGATGATCCGCCTTACGAAGTCCTGCAGTCGGATGCCATGAGCTTCGCCGACTTGTCGCGGCTGAAGTTGATCGAGCAGCTGATCGATCTATTCGGCAATAGCGGCCTGTTTGCTCACGCGCTGCCCTGGCTGGCCGGTCATTGGCCGCGGCCCTGGCTTTTCCTGAACGACCTGGCGGCCTGGAGCGGCCCGCGCGGCTATCTGGACCGGTCGCTCGGACCAGAGGAGCGCTGCCGTCTGCTCTGGGAATTCGGCCGGGAGACTGTGCCCGAGCTGGCTGCCGCCGGATGGGCGGCCGTGGTCTGGCGCGATCTCCTGCGGCTCGATTACCTGGCTGCCGGCCAGAAAGACCAGCCGGCCTGGCTGGATTTCTGGGAGAACACCGCCGATCCGGCTGAACGGGAAGCCTGCCAGTGCTTGCGCCGGACGATCCGGGAGGCCTATCCGGCTTGTCGGCGCGTGCGTCTGGAAAGGTTCGGCTTCGACTGGGAGCAGCTGCAGGCAGCCGGCGAAGTTCGCCCCGGCAGCTGGCTGGTCAGCTGGGACTTGTCCGGAAACCGGCCGGCCGTGCTGGACAGCCGGCCAGCCGACGCGATATAATATCATGATGCCCAACCGCGGCAGCCCGGCTGACCAAGCCGGGCTGACCCACCAGATAATACAGATTTGACAGGAGGATCCCCATGATTCGTTTTGCCGACCAGAATGCCCGTTCTTTTATCAACGAAACCGAATTGCCCAACATCACGCCGCAGGTGAAAGGAGCGCATGAGCAGCTGAACCGCCGCAACGGTCCCGGCAGCGATTTCCTGGGTTGGCTGGATCTGCCGCGCGACTATGACAAGGCAGAATTTGCCCGTATCCGCCAGGCCGCGGCCCGCATCCGCAAGGATTCGGACATCCTGGTCGTCATCGGCATCGGCGGCTCCTACCTGGGCGCCCGGGCGGCCATCGAATGCCTGAGTCACAATTTCAACGCCTCGCTGACCAAGCGCCAGCGCAAGGCGCCGCTGGTCATCTTCGCCGGCAACAACATCAGCCCGACTTACCTGGCCGACCTGTTCGACCTGCTGGAAGGCAAGGACGTTTCGGTCAATGTCATCTCCAAGTCCGGCACCACGACCGAACCGGCCGTCGCTTTCCGGATCTTCAAGAACTGGATGGAGCAGAAATACGGCCGCGACGGCGCCCGGTCGCGCATTTACGCCACGACCGACAAGGCCCGCGGCGCGCTGAAGAAGCTGGCCGATGAGGAAGGCTACGAAACCTTTGTC
>JAEXPB010000252.1 GCA_023438965.1 Bacillota bacterium
CTATCGCGTTCCTGGACCGCTGCATCGAGGATGACATCCGTCTGGTCATCTCCTATGGCTGGGAAGGCACCCACTATACCAAGCGCGCCGACGGCGTCATCGAGCAGACCGCCGAAGCCGAGAAGATCCGTTACCGCATTTATTACAACATGTGGGACACCAAAGAGGACTTCCTCAACCGCGTCAAGCTCAAGGGCTTTGCGGACGGCTACTTCCCGATGGCCGAATTCTGCAAGTATGATCCGATCATGAACTATGCGCCGCCGATCTCGGAAGTGACCGAATACTCCACCGCCCTGAAGGATCTGAAGAACGAATACTTCATGAAGATCATCACCGGCGCCTGGTCGGTCGACAAGTTCGACGAGTTCGTCACCAAGTGGAAGTCCACCGGCGGCGACAAGGTCCTGACCGCCATCAACAAGTGGTACGCGACCTTTAAATAATCCTTGAACCGACCTCTGATCAAATACTGATCAGCAATACGAAGATCAGCCAGTGTCCGGATGGGTGCTGCTTTCCCGGCTTCACCGGATCCGCACCCCATACCGGGCACTGGCTTCATTTTCTGATTAATAGGAGTCATTTATCATGAAAGATCGTATCATGACTGAGAAAATCAAAAGCTGCGTCATTGCCGCCGGCATGGACCTGGTTGGATTCGCACCGGTCAGCCGCTGGGAAAACGCACCCTTCCTCCTGTCGCCGATGGCCATCCTCGAAGGCTCGAAAAGTGTTATTGTCATGGGCATCTACATCACCGACACCTGGACGGAAATGGGCGGTGAGCCGACGCCGCACAATGTCGGCCCCGGCGGCTGGATGGATCAGAACAGCCTGCTTGACCGCACCGGCTACAAGGTTGTCCGCCTGCTCGAAGAATATGGCTATAAGGCGATTGGCATCGCTTCATCGAATATCTGGCGTTATCGGAAATTTGAGGGTGTCGACAGTTGGTTCACACCGGACCTGTCGCACATCCATGCGGCCACTGCCGCCGGCCTGGCGCAGATCGGCTGGTCCGGCCTGGCGATCACGCCGGAATATGGCCCGCGTGTCCGCTACATCTCAGTGATAACCGAAGCCGAACTGGAACCGACGCCGCTCTACAATGGACCGACCCTGTGCGACATGTGCGGCGATTGCATCAAGAACTGCCCAACCGAAGCGCTGCACCGCGATTTCGACGGACCGCCGAGCGTCGTGCAAATCGAGGACAAGACCTATAAGTATGCCCACAAGAACATCTGGCGCTGTGCCTGGGCGGAGCACTTCAACCTGCGGCTCGATTCGCCGACCCTGAAACAGGCGCACATCGATGAGAACGACATTAAGCGCGAAATCGCCACGGTCGGCGAATATGCCCATGAGCGCGGGGTCTGCCAGAAAGTCTGCCTGCCGCCGCATCTGCGTACCGGTGAGCCTTCCTTTGGCCGCGCGCACAAGAAAATCGCCATGCTGAAACTTGGCCGGCGCTACCCGGCCGACATGCCGACCTACAAGAAGCTGCGCGACGACCTGATTGCCCGCGCGGTCGGCCTGGGCGTCGAAATCGCCGCTGCCGGACCGCTGGATACCGGATCGAAATATGGCCAGGCCGTCTTGAAGCAGGCTCCCGGCATGACCCATATCCTGTCCTTCGGCTTCCGCGTGCCGCAGGAAGTGGCTGATCTGGCCGGCCGCAACTCTTTCCAGACTGATCCTTATCGCTATGCCTTGCATAACAAGATGCATCACATTCTCCTGATCATCGCCAAGACGCTGGAAAACGAGGGCTTTCATGCCGCGTCCTACACCGGCGAAGTTCCCGGCGGCCAGTCGAAGGGCGACCTTGGCGAGCGACTCGCCAATTATGAGCTGCAGACCGATGCGATGAAAGATCACGGCAACAACCCGATGATCGCCTTCGCCCTGGCGGAATCCGCCGGCATCGGCTGTATCGGCGCGACTTTCACGACGCCGGAATTCGGTGACCTGGTCATGATCGGCTCGATTGCGACAAACGCGCCGCTGGATACGCTGCGGCCGACGGACACATCGGTTTTGAGCCGGAAGAAGGGGCCGTCTTCGGCCAGTGAGTTGAAAAACATCTTGTGGTCGAAAGCCCGGGAGAACCTGGTCTCGATGTTCGGCGTCACCGCGGCGGACAGCTTCGACCAGACGGTTGGCGAACTGAAGAAGATCTTCAACGAAGGCGATCTGGGCAAGACGGTCGTCGACAATAATATCGGCGCGCTGTATCACGGCAAATGGGTGTCCAAAATCATCACCGAGGATGTCCGGATCCAGAAACCGAGCGAGTTGCTGCCCGGCGCCAAGTCGGTCATCGTCCTGGGCATGCATATCCCGCAGGTGATCCTTGACAATGCCGGCCAGGAAAAAACCCACCAGATCGGTACCTACGGCTTCTATGTCTACCAGACAATCTTCGAGCTGTATTTTGCCGCGACCGAACTCTGCACCGAACTGAACAAACTGGGCTACCGGACCATGACCTCGGCCAACCTGCTCGGGATCGGCGGCAAAACAGACTCGCCGCGCGGCCTGTTGCCCGATTTCCGCTGCAACGCCATCGAGGCTGTGGCGGCTGGCCTGGGTGAAATCGGCGCCAATGGCGGCCTGATCTCGCCCGAGTATGGCGCCCAATCCCGTCGGATCGTCATCGTTACCGACGCCGAACTGCCTGCCGACCAGCCGGTCTATTCCGGCAAAGTCCTGGCGGCCACGCAAGGCTGCATGACCTATTGCCCGAACCAGTGCGCGCTCGGTCAGACCGTCCAGCTGCCGGTCGCCGGCATCCAGGTCGCCTACCCCCTGATCAGCCGCAATCGCTGCGACTGGGCCAAGAAGTATTCCCTGACCTCGGCGGAAGGGCCGGCCTTGATCGGCAATATGACCCACGTTGACCTGCCGCATGCCGGGGAACCGACCCTGGAGGAAATCGCCGAAGCTTGCACGCACAAGGACGAGATCCTGAAGCACCGCACCGTCATCCTGGAGCCCTGCCTGAAGCACTGCTCCCGGAAATGAACCGGCCCGATCCGGTTCACTAACGTCTGGCTGGCCAGGAATTCCCGCGGCAACCACGGAGTTCCTGGCCTTTTGCGTCTTGTGTGACCGCGACTGCGGCCATGCCGGAATGAAGGTGATCAGACGATGAAATATGTTGGTCCGCTGATCGATTCCCATATTCATATCCGGGGCGGATTCGAGGATCTCGATGCGTTTATCAGCGGTATGGAGCAGCTGCGGATCCAGTCCGGTGCGGATGCCGTGCTGATCGCGGCGGTACCGCTCTGGGATGCCGAATGCATCGGCCAGAACATCATCAGCATGCTCCAGAAAACGGCTTATCCCGCCGCGACTTACGTCTTTGCCGGTTTTGACTACCATCTGCCGCCGGGAGTCCGGCCCGCCGATTTCGCCACCCAAGCCCGGGAACTGCTGGCAATGGGCGCCGATGGCCTCAAGATGCTGGAAGGCAAGCCGAACATCCGTAAACAGCTGGGGAACCTGCCGCTCAATTCGCCGCTGTTCGATGATTTTTATGGCTTCATGGAGAGAGAACAGAAACCGTTGCTGCTGCATGCCGCCGATCCGGCATCTTTCTGGGATGATCGGACCTTGCCCGATTTTGCCCGGAACAGCGGCTGGAGCTATGCCGACGGCACCTTCGCGGCCAAGGAGCAGATTCATGCCGAAACCGAGGCGGTGCTCGAGCGGTTCCCCGGCCTGAAAGTTTCGCTGGCACATTTCTACTTTATTTCCGATGATCTGGAGCGCACCGCCCGGCTGCTCGAGCGATTTCCCAATGTCAGCCTGGATATCACCCCCGGAACCGAAATGTTTGCCGACTTTTCCGCCCGGCGCAACGAGTGGCGGGATTTCTTCACGCATTACAGCCGCAGGATCCTTTTCGGAACGGACAATGGCTGGGGCACCTGGACCGCAATGGCAGACAAAATCATCCGGGCTGCCGACTTTGTGTCCAGCATCCGGCGGTTCCTGGAAACGGCGGATACCTTCGCAGCTTTCACCGGATTCAACCTGCCGGTCACCGGTCTGGATCTTGATCCGGATACCCTGGCGGACATCTATTACCGGAACTTCATTCGTTTTGCCTCGGAAACGCCGCGGCCGCCGGACACGACCCGGCTGATCGCCTACACGGAAAAGATGATTGCGATTTTCCGGGGCATCCATCAACCCGCGTATGATCTGGCTCTGCCGCAGATGGAAGCCTGCCTGCAGCGCTTATTGCAGCAACAGTTAAACTGAACTGTACAATAAATGAAAGCGACCAAAAAAGAGCAACGACGATTCTATATGGAATTGATTTTCTTGAAGGCAGTCGGATAAACACCAGTCCGGCTCTTGAAAACATTGGCGAAATAGTTGGCGTTCTGGAACCCGACTTGCTCAGCGACATCGCGTGACTTGCAGGAATCCTGCAACAGCAGCTGCTTGGCTTTTTCGATCCGGAAATTGCACAGAAACTCGGTGAACAGCTGGCCGGTTACCTGCTTGAAGATCTGGCCCAGATAGGAGGGGTTGAAGTGCAGCTCATTCGACAGTGACTTCAGGGAAATATCCTCGCTGAAATGGCTTTCGACATGCTTGACCATTTTCTGGACGACCGGGCGGTGCTCGCCGGACGATTGCCGGCTTTCGCTGACCAGGCGACAGGCCGCCTCGCTGACCAGGGTTTTGATTTCGTCCAGATCATTCAGCTGCAGTATTTCCGCATAATTGGGCTTCGGCTGGCCTTCACGCCAGATTTTCCGGCTGCGGGCGCTGAACAGGCGCAGGAATGCTTCCGATAAGATGCCGCGGACATCTTCGCCGTTCAGGCCCGCCGCGGCGCCGAGTTGGGCGAAAAAAGCTTCGATGCCCTGACGGCAGGCTGCCGGATCCTGCTGCTCCAGCAAATTGTCCAGCATGTCGAAGCGGACCGGCGCCGACCCGGCCCTTTCCTGCCGCCGGCAGGAAAGCCCTTCGCAGTCTACCACGCTGCAAGCGGGAAGGAAAAGTTCACTCGCCTGGAGCTGGCGGGCTTGGGCATAAGAACCGGGCAGAGCGGACTGTCCAGTTGCCAGCGAACCGATAAAAGCATACCATTCCAGATGGCTCTGCTGCTGCCAGGCGGTCAGGGACCGGTAAAGCGCCGACCGGACGGCGGGGATATCGATTGGCTGGTTGCCGGCGGCCACCAGGATCACCTCATTGGCAGGGCTGACGGCCACATGGAGCTTGTCGGCACCCGGCACAGCATCTTTGAGTCGGCTCTTCAAGGCTCCGGCTGCCTGGAGGGCGCCCTTGGCCTCGGTCAGCATATGGATGACCACCGGCAGGTAATAGACGGCATTCAGATCGATGCCCAGCAGCGCGGCGCGGTCGGTCAGCTCTTCGTATTCAATCGTCCCTTCGGCCCAGCGGAACAGGACATTGTCGAGCAGGTTGTCGGCGCTGAACTGGTAAATGCGTTTCTGGCGCGATTCATGATCCAGCTTGTCGAGGATGGTCAGCAGAGTCGCCGACAGTTCCGCTTCATTGATCGGCTTCAGCAGATAGTTTTCGATGCCCAGCCGGAGAGCTTCCTTGATGTAGTTGAAATCATCGTAGCCGCTGATCACAATCGACTTGACCGGCAATTTGGCTTCGTTGACGCGGCGCAGCAGGGTCAGGCCATCCATCTCGACCATCCGGATATCCGTGATCAGGATATCGAACGGCTGCCGCTGCAGGATCGCCCAGGCTTCCAGGCCGTCGTGGGCGGTGGCCTGGATTTCCAGGCCGTAATCATCCCAATGGATGATATGCTGCAGGCCGTTCAAAATGGTGTCCTCATCATCGACGATCAAAACCCGATACATGCTAACCCCTCTCTGCCGGCGGCTGATCCGGCCGGCTTTGCTGTGCGAAGGCCTTCTGCAGATCCTCGACGGTCATCGCCCGGATCAGCAGCCGGACGCGTGTCCCGCCTGGTTCACTGCCGATGCGCAGACCGCACGGCTCACCGTAAACC
>JAEXPB010000337.1 GCA_023438965.1 Bacillota bacterium
ACCTGGGTGTGGTCAATACCGGCGAACTCAACCTGCCGGTGTCCCTCGGCGTGCACACGACCTTCGTCCAGCCGGCCTGGTTCCAGGTGCCGGTGGTCCGCCATTGGGAGATCGATTCGGAGCACATCCCGACCGGCCAGCTGCTGGAGCTGAATGCGCAGGAAAGCACCTACCGCGACGGCTGCTGGCTGGAGCACCAGGATATCGCCGGCTTCTACACCGCCGGCGGCCAGACGGCCTATCTGGATGACATCGCCTACACCGTATCACCGGAATACGACCAGTGGATTGTCTACAATGCCGGCGGTCAGGCCGGCTTCCTCTGCCTCGAGCCGCAGGTCGGCCGGGTCAACAGCCTGAATGTTCCCGGCAGCTTCCCGGTCGTGCCGCCGGGCGGGCGGCTGCAGACCTGGCATCGGATCTACCGACGGGTGTAGGCGGGGAAACCATTTGAGCTGTTATAACGTCAAGAAATTGCTATACTCCAGATGAATTGAGAAAAACGGCTGGATGATAATAACCAGCCGTAATGGCAGGAGCCGCTATTTTAGAAATTAGCGAATATATACTGTTATAAAATACCTTGTTTGACAGGAGCTACGTGGGCGCGGCGATGAAATTCGTATATATCCGTTGTGTTTTTCGGAATTTTATTCAGATATTGGCAGAGCATGGGATGATGCCTGGAAAGAATACTATATTTTCGGCGGGCTGCCGCTTGTCGTGCTGATGCAATCCACAGAAGACAAGATTGGTTACTTGATTATTCTATACAAAGAAACTTATATAAAAGATATTGTGGAGCGTAACCTCCTATTGCCCGTCCCAGTTCCGGTCGTACTTCAGCAGATTGGCCGTCACGCCGGAATCGACCACAATTTCAGTGCCCGTGATGGTTGCGGCCTGCTCGGAAGCCAGGAACCACACCGTATTGGCAATGTCCGCCGGGTAGGATTCACGCCCGAGCGGCCAGTTGGCGCGTCGCACGGCGATCTGCTCATCCGACAAGCCGATCCAGCGGTCGTTCCAGATCGCGCCGGCGATCAGGCAATTGCAGCGAATGCCGTATTTGCCGAGTTCAATGGCAATGCTGCGGCTGAATGAAGCGATCGCGCTTTTGGATGCCGCATAAAGGATTCGGTTGGGCAGCGGACGGAGCGAATGAACGGAACCGACCAGGATGATACTGCCGCGGCGCTGGTCAACCATGATCCGGGCTGCCTCCTGGCAGCAGAAGAAATAGCCTTTGGCATTGCTGTTCATGACAAAATCGAAATCCTCAGGCGTGGCGTTTAAAATATTCTGCTGATAACCGGGCGCTGTGGCGTTGGCCACCAGGACGTCCAGCCGGCCGAACCGTTCACGGACCTGGGCGAAGATCGCCCGGACCTGCGGCACCTCAGCCGGCGTCATGGCGAAGCCGGCGATCGTGCGGGCCGGATATTCCGCCTGAATGGCGGCGGCGGCCGACGCCGCTTCTTCGGCGCTCCGGCTGGTGATGCACACCGTATACCCTTCGCGGGCGAAACGCTGCGCGGTGGCGAAACCGGTGTTTTTGGCGGCCCCGGTGATCAGGACGACCGGTTGAGATTGATCAGGCATAAGGCAGTCACTCCTCTCGGGTACACGCCTGGATGGCCGTGATGTGCAGGCGGGCCAGCCGGGTGATTTCGTCATAGTTCTCTGCGGCGACCAACTGGGGCGGCAGGATGGAGATATTGGTGCCGAAAGCCTGGATGCCGGCGGCATGGAAATCCGGGATCGACTCCGGATTGACGCCGCCGGCGGCGAGAAGCGGGATGTGCGGCAGCGGTCCGCGCAGGTTCCGGATATAATGGATGCCCAGATCATCGGCCGGGAAGAGCTTGACCAGATCAGCGCCGGCCTGCCAAGCCTTGACAATCTCTGTCGGCGTCAGCGCACCGGGGATGGCCGCCAGTCCGAGCCGCCGGGTCTCGGCGATCACGGCCGGATCAGTGTTGGGCGAGATGATGTAGCGGGCACCCGCTTCGGCGGCGGCTTGCACCTGTTCCACGGTCAGGACGGTGCCGGCGCCCACCAGGATTCTATCGCCGCCAGCCCGGATGATGGCTCGGATACAGCGGACGTTCTCAGCAATGCAGTCCGGTCGCGCCTGGTCGAAAGTCGATTCGACCAGGGTGACGCCGCCGGCTTGCAAGGCCGGCACCAGGCGGGTGATCTGACTGAAAGGGAAACGCCGGACGATGACGATCAGCCGGTCGCGCAGGATCTGCCGGATGATTTCCTGGCGCATGATGGTATTCCTCCTGGCCGGCCCGGCTTAAAGCCAGGCGGCACCTTTGGCAGTTGAGGTGACATTGCGGGCGAACAGACGGAGAAAGGGCTTGAACTTCGCTTCTTCCAGCTGCCAGTCAACGGCGGCCAGTCGTGCGGCAATTTCTGCGTCGGCAACATCCAGCCGGATGATCCGGTTGGGGATGTCGACATCGATGCGGTCGCCGTCGCGGACGATGGCCAGCGGGCCGCGGATCGCCGCTTCCGGCGCCACATAGCCGATGCTCAGGTTGCTGCTGCCGCCGGAAAAGCGGCCGTCGGTGATAATGGCGATCTGATCGCCGATGGCCATGCCAGAGGCTTCCTTCTGAAAGGCAAAGGCGGTCGTGCCGAAGCGCCCTTTGGGGCCCAGGTAATTGATGACGACCGCATCA
>JAEXPB010000375.1 GCA_023438965.1 Bacillota bacterium
CCAAATGACCGTGTTGCCGGATATAGTCAAGCAATCCCGCTTCGGTATACGGCAATTGCAGGGTGGCGCTCAACTGACCGGCGGCCAGCAGATCGCCGATTGCCGCCAGGAGGGTCTCGATGCCGTCGCCGTTCAGCGCTGAGACCAGGAAAGCCGGCTGATGGCTGTCCGGCGGCACCAGACCGGCCAGTTGCGGCGTCAGTCCGGTCGGATCGAGATCGATCTGGTCGGGGTCGGCGGCGACCGGCCGGGCGTCCAGGGAGTCAATCTTGTTGAACACCAGCAGCCGCGGTTTGCCGGCGGCCTCCAGCCGGATCAGCAGATCTTCGACAACCGCCATCTGGGTCGCCGCATCCGGATCGCCGGCATCGATCACCTGCAGGATCGCATCAGCCCCCGTCACTTCCTCCAATGTCGAATGAAAGGCGTCAACGAGCTGGTGCGGCAGCTTGCGAATGAAACCGACCGTATCCACCAGCAGTGCCTCGCCCTGCTCCGGCAATTGCAGCCGCCGCACAGCCGGGTCCAATGTGGCGAAGACCTGGTCGGCGGTCAGGAGATCCGTCGCGCACAGGCGATTGATCAGCGTCGACTTGCCGGCATTTGTATATCCGACCACCGCGATGGTCAGGATCTCATTCTCCTTGCGTTTCAGGCGCGTCCGGTCCCGCCGGGCGGCCACCTCGGCCAGGGCCTGCTTCAGAACCAGGATCCGCCGGTTGATATGGCGCCGGTCACTCTCCAGCTTCGACTCGCCCGGCCCGCGCGTGCCAATGCCGCCGCCCAGGCGGGACAGCGACTGGCCCATGCCGACCAAACGGCTCAGGCGGTACTGCTGCTGCGCCAGTTCAACCTGCAGCTTGCCCTCCCGGCTTTGCGCCCGCTGGGCAAAAATATCCAGGATCAGCATCGTCCGATCGACGACTTTCCGTCCGGTGGCCTTTTCGATATTGCGAATCTGGGATCCGGTCAGTTCGTCGTCAAAAATGATCAGATCGGCATTTCTGGCTTCACAAGCCGCTCGGACCTCGTCGATCTTGCCGCGGCCGATCAGGTAGGCCGGATCGGGGGCCGGACGCCGTTGCATGAGGCTGGCCACCACGGTCGCGCCGGCTGTGCGGGCCAGTTCGGCCAATTCGGCCAGGGAACGTTCGCTTTCGTCCAGAGCCGCCGGACTGGTTTCCAAAGCCAGGCCAGCCAGAACCGCCCGCTCTTGTGGTTTCGGCTGAAGATCGGTCATCTCTTGGTTTTGACCTGTCATATTTTTCATCCTGTCTGCCTGTACAAAGGCCTAAAATAAGCTATAATGATCGTATCTTATTGAAACGGAGCTAATTATGCGTTTGAAGCTGAACCATGGCACGCTACAGGAAATCCTGTCCGGCAATAGAACCAGGCTGACCCATCTGTACATCGGTTTCATCATCAGGCGTCTGCGGGAGATCAGCGGCATCTCCCAATGCGACTTGGCCCGCCATGCCGAGGCGAATCTCTCATACGTCAATTCGGTCGAGGGTGGATTCAACAATATCAGTATAAGGAAAATTCGGCTGCTCTGCAACGCTCTGGCGCTCTCGCCGGCCGTGATGGTCACCATTCTGAGCAACATCGAACGTTCCGCCGCCCTTAAGGCCCGGTATGTTCGCCGGTCATGAAATCAGCAGAGAATATGCCGAAAATGCGTACGGGAAAAGCAGGCACGGCATCATCCCGCTGGGCTGGCCGGTCCTTTGCCATCCGTCCGTTTGCATGATCGGGCAGAATTCTGCCAAATGCTTGCTAAACCAGTCTAACCCGCAGCCACGCCGGTATTGCCGGCGTCCGTGCCGTCATGATCGTCGGCCGGCGTTTCCGCCTGATCGGCAGGTTTCGGCAGGAGGACGATCCGGCCGTTTTCCAATTCGGCCCGCATCATGCCGCGGCCCTTGATGCCCAGGGCGTCCAGGTACTCCCGCGGCAGCTGCAGTCTTCCGGTACGGTCCAGAACGACCAGTTCTTCGTGCGAGCGTTCTTCGCCTTCGCTTTCCGAGATTCCCAGCGCCTTCAGCTTGGACAGTTCTTCGGCATAATTCTGACGCATCAGAAACTCACTGCTGGTCCGTCCATCGCGGATAGCCACGACCCGGTTCACCAGCCGGGACAGCTGGCGGTCATGCGTGACGATGACGATGGTCAGGCCCATCTCGCGATTCAATTTCTGGAACAGTTCATAAATCATGCCGGCAGTCCGGCGATCAACCGATCCGGTCGGCTCATCAGCCAGCAACAGGCTGGGCTGGTTGGCCAGGGCGATCGCAATGGCGACGCGCTGCTGTTCGCCGCCGGATAATTGCTGCAGGCGGCTGTTGCGGCGATGGGCGATCCCCACCATGTCCAGCAGCTCCAGCGCCTTTTGCCGGCGCTTGTGCGTGTCGTTGAGGATCATCGGCACCTCGACATTTTGAATGGCCGTCAGGTAAGGAATCAGGTTGCGGGCATTGTTCTGCCAGACAAAGCCGACGGTTTGCCGCTTGTAGGTCACCAGCTGGGACTCGCTGATCTTCAGCAGGTCATTGCCGTTAACGATCAGGCGGCCGGCCGATGGCCGGTCCAAGCCGCCAAGCATGTTCAGCAGCGTGGATTTGCCGGAGCCGCTGTTGCCGATGATTGCCATCAGCTCGCCCTTCTCGACGGTCAGATCCAGACCCTGGAGAGCCAGCACCTCAAAATCGCGGGTTTTATAAATTTTGACCAGATTTTCGCATTCGATCATTTCTGCCATGTGCGTACCCCTGTCATACCTGAACGCCTTCATCGAGGGAGAAGACCTGGTTGGCCAACTCGATCATGTTCGGATCATGCGTCGTCATGATAATGGTCAAACCTTCCTTCTCCGTCAAGGACCGGAAGAGACCGACGACCTGGAGGCCCATGGTTGTATCGAGTTCGGCGGTCGGCTCATCGGCGAAGATGACCGCCGGCCGGTGGGCTATGGCCCGGGCGATGGCCACGCGTTGCTGCTCGCCGCCGGACAGTTCCTGAGTCCGGTGCTTCATCCGCTTGTCCAGGCCAACCATCTCCAGAACCTCCTCCACGCGCTTGCGCCGCAAGCGCGCATCGAAACCGGCGATGCGCAGGCCGAATTCGACATTCTCATAGGCGGTCATCGATGAGATCAGGGCGACTGACTGGAAGACGAAGCCCATGTGCCGGCGGCGCAGGTGATCACGTCGGCGATCGGGCAAACTGACAATCTCCTGGTCTTCGAAAAAGACCTGGCCGGATGTCGGGCGATCCAGCGCCCCGAGCAGGTTGATCAGAGTCGTCTTGCCCGAACCGGAGCGTCCCTTCAACATTGTGAGCGAGCCGCGCATGATTTCAATATTGATGTTTTGCAGCACCCGGACGGTCTCATGACCGGACTGGAACTCGCGGCACAGGGCCGCGGTGCGCAGGATGGCTTCTGGTTTGACGATATCAGGTTTCGATTGCGGCATGCCGGATCCCTCCTACTCTTCGCCCAGCTTGACAGCCTGGTCGATCTTGATCCGCAGGGTCAGGCGCATCAGGACGGCAAAGCAAATCAGCAGCAGGCAGCCGAGGATCAGGTAAACCTTATTGGCATCGGCTGCCTCGGAAATAACCCGGAACGGCAGCGGCTGATCAGCCGAACTGTAGACCAGCTGGAACAGCGGGACATACAGGTAGCTGCTCAGATTGCCCAGCAAGATGCCGATCACGATGGCCACTCCGGACACCATGCCCTGCTCGCAAAGCAGCATGCCGATCACCGAGCGCTTGCTCAGGCCCATGGCCCGGAAAACGCCGAACTGCAGAACACGGCCCTGAACGGACATGATCCAGTAAATCAAGAAGCCGATGGCGCAGATCAGCATGGAAACGATGAAGCCCAGGGTCAGGGCGCCGTTGGTGCCCTGCAGCTGCGGGTCGTTCTTGGCCGTGGTGATCTGCTGGGTGGCGGAATTGATTGTGGTGATCTGGATGCCAGCTTCATGAATGCCATTGTAGATGGACTTGTCGGTGCCGCCGTCAGCGCGTTTCAGCCAGACTTCATACGGTTTCTGGGCGGTCGAGCTGAGTACGGCCTCATAGTTGGCCACCAACAGCGACTGGGTCACCAGCTTGCCGCTCGAATCCTTGACCTGCGGCTGGAAACCCGGCCAGGAGTCGACAAAAGCGATGACCACCCCGTCAACGCTGTCCGTATTGTTGACCGTATAAATGATA
>JAEXPB010000405.1 GCA_023438965.1 Bacillota bacterium
GGTCAACCAGGCCCGCGCCGACGCCGGTCTGCCCGCCCTGGCGAAGGGCGGCGCCGTCTTGCAGGAGATGGCGGCCATCCGGGCGGCGGAAATATCAATCCTATTCAGCCACAGCCGGCCGACCGACGTCGCAACCTGTGATCATTGGTCGGAATTGATGAAAATCATGGGCGTCCGATATCTCCTGGCCGGTGAAAATATCGCCGGTATCAATACGCCCGAAGCAGCGATGAACGCTTTCATGAATTCCGATGGCCACCGGAAAAATATTCTGGGCGCGAATTTCAAGACTATCGCCATCGGCGTCTATACCGATCAAACGGGCAAGGACTGGTGGGCTCAGGAATTTACCGATTGAGCACAGTCTTTCTTGCACAGACCGGCTCCTTGCGTTAACCTGATATTAGGCTTGCGTGACTATTGCGCAGAGCCGATCATCCATCAATCTGGCGGAGGTGTGACTTTGGACACTGCAGAGCTGGCCATCAACAAGCTGATCATCCTGTCCATTCTGAGCCGGATCCAGGGCATCACGCTTAATCAACTGACAACCTTGGCTCTGGAAACCTTATACATGGATTATTTTGATTTTGTCGTAGCTTTCGAGGAAATCTGCCGGGACCGCCTGGCCATCGAGGGAACCCGCAAGGGCGAAGAGATCCTTGACGCCGTCGGCCGCCCGGTGACCCGCTGCGACCTGACGCCAGCCGGCCAGGCCATCCTGGGCACCCTCGAATCGCGCATACCGCTGCCGATCCGATCCTACCTCGCCCAGGCCTGTTCGGGCTGGCAGCGTGACATCCGGCTTCAGAGCACGCTGACCGCCACCTGCGAACCGGACGGCAACGGCCTTTTCACGGTCCGGCTTAAGCAGCATGACGGCCTCAAGGATTTGATCGATCTCCGGTTGACGATCCCCGACCGCGGCATGGCCCAACAGATCTGTGATCGCTGGAAGCGGCATCCGCAGACCGTTTATCTGGGTTTGCTGTCCCTGCTGACTGGCGAACCGACCCTGGCGCCAGAGGAAGTCCAGCCGGACTCATCGTTCGAGCCGTTTTCTCTGGCTGAAAAAAGCGCCGCCGCCGGGGATCTGGCATTGGAACAGCCCATTCACCCCCAGCAGCAGGCGCTTTTCTAAATCGGTGCTGATCCGGGTTTACCGGAAGTTCATATGGTTATCGGCTAGTCGATCAGATTGGGCATCGCCTTGATCCGGTTAGCCAAGTCGGCGGCATAGTCATCGATTTTTCGCAAATCTTCATCGTTGGGCAACCCTTTGATCAGGAGGGGAGCCAGCCGTTCGACCTTCAGGTTGCCGGTCAGGGCTTCAATGGTTTCGCTGACTTTCGTCCCCCAGCCATACGATCCGATCAATCCGAAGATTCGCGTTTTCGGCCGCACGGCGTTGGCAATCAGCGCCGCATAGGCCGCGTTGGGGTGCGGCCCGCCCAGGACGGTTGGTGTGGCCATGACAATAGCAGCCGCGTCGACCAGGTCGGCGATAAAATGACCGGTCTCGACCGTCAGGCTGTCCGGGTGGCCGCCGAGGTCACGGCAGATGATCGACAGCCCCTGCTCGGATAGCTTGACAGCCAGCCGCTCAACCATGACGCGTGTGCTGTCGTGCATGCTGACATAAGGAATGGTGACCAGCTTTTTCACACCATCGCCAGTCCATTTCTCATACCGGCTGAGAATCATGGCCGGGTCGTGCCACACCGGGCCGTGCGCGGGTGCGATCAGGCGCGGTTTCAAATCGCGGACGCGGGCGGTATATTTGGCAATCTGCGGCCGGAAAGGCATCATGATTTCGGCAAAATAAGTCTTAGCCGCAAAGCGCTGTTCGGTGCTGGATGTGGAAAAGGCCTTCGGCGTTGAATAATGGGAGCCGAACAGATCGCTGGAAAACAGGATCTGGTCCTCCTCCAGATAAGCCATGTAGTTATCCGGCCAATGGGCAAAAGGAATCATCATGAAACGCAGCGTCTTGCCACCCAATTCCAGGCGGTCGCCTTCACCGATGACCATGATTTTCTCCGCCGGCAGATGGAGATGGGTCAGGGACAATTCCTTGACTTTGGCATTGGCGACGACGGTAGCCATCGGGTAACGGCGCAGGATCGCCTCGTTGCCGCCGGCATGATCCTGTTCGGTGTGCAAGCTGACCAGATAGTCAATGCGCTTGATGCCGGCATCTTCCAGATTCTGCAGCAAAACGGCGATCTTCTCCGGATCGACGGCGTCGATCAGGGCCGTATGGCTGCCGCCGACAACCAGATAGGAATTATAGGTCGTGCCAAACGGCGTTGGCATCAGGCAATCGAAAAGCTGCCGGTCCGGATGGGCGGCGCCTACTTCAAAGACATTTTCACAGATAGCCAGTACAGACATCGCAAATCACTCCTTGCTGATTCCGCCTGCCTGAAGCCGGGCGACAGGCAGGCGGATCATCGCGGTAATCAAGGTTCGACGATTTCAGGCCTCGCTGAATTCGTCCTTGCCGGCGCCGCAGACCGGGCACACCCAGTCCTCAGGCAGGTTCTCGAAGGCGGTCCCCGGCGCGACGCCGGAATCCGGATCGCCGACCACCGGGTCATAAACATAACCACAGAGATTGCAGACGTAAGTTTTCATGATGTTGACCTCGCTTTCCGAAATGGTTGTTCGCCGGATACCTGGCGTTGGTATCCGTAAACCATTATATCGGACCGGTCGGATCCTGAAAACGATCAAATGTTACGGGGCAGCTGTAAATCGCGCGCCAATTTGGCTAATTTGTCCGAGTGGCGGTAGATCGTGATCCGCCGGCCGATGACCTGGACCACTTCCGCACCGGCCGCAGCGGCCAGTTCGGCAGCCAGTCCGGCGATATTGCCCGGGTAAGCCTTCAGGACATTGATTTTCAGAAGTTCATGCGTGCTGAGCGTTTCATCCAGGCTCCGGATCAGTTGATCCGATAACTCGCCTTTACCAACCTGAAAGCCGCATTCCAGCTGATTGGCCTGTGAACGCAGCCAGGCCCGCTGCTTGCTATTGATCATTTTTTATCCTCAATTGATGAATTCAAATTCCAGGTCATGCAGGGCAACCAGGTCACCTTCCTGCACACCGGCTTTTTCGAGGGCTTCGATGACACCCTTTTTACGGATCAGGCGCTGGAAATACTGCAGCGATTCCGTATCGTCGAAATTGGTCGAGTTGACGAGATTGGTTATCCAGGCGCCGGTCACCCGGTAGACATTGTCAGTTTTTTCAATACGGAAAAGCGCCTCTTCTTCATACTGGTAGCGGATCGATTCCTGGACGGTTTCAGCCAGGGTCACCGGTGGCAGCCGGCGCACGACACCGGCTACATGACGGATCAATTCCGGCACGCCTTCATGGATCGGCGCGCAGATCGGAAAAACCGCGTATCCCCGGCTCTCCAGCGTCGCCTGCAGGCGGGCCAGCGCCTCCGGCTCAGCCATGTCGGTCTTGTTCAGCGCCACCACTTGCGGCCGGCTGGCCAGCCGGGCATCATACGAGGAAAGCTCCGTGTTGATCTGCTCGAAATCAGCCAGCGGGTCGCGGCCGGTCTGTCCGGATGCATCCAGAACATGGATCAGAAGACGGGTCCGTTCGATGTGCTTCAGAAAAGAAAGTCCCAGTCCCCGACCTTTGTGCGCACCTTCGATCAAGCCGGGTATGTCGGCCAGGACAAAGCTGAAATCATCGACGGTCACGACACCCAATTGCGGATCCAGCGTGGTGAATTCATAATCGGCAATTTTGGGACAGGCTGCGGAAACAACGGACAGCAAGGTCGACTTGCCGACATTGGGATAGCCGATCAAGCCCACATCGG
>JAEXPB010000463.1 GCA_023438965.1 Bacillota bacterium
GCAATTCCGGCAATATGCGGCCGACCGCGGCTTTTCGGTCCCGCAAGGCCATCTGTGGCTGACCTGTGACATCGCTTCGGTGAACCGTCAACCGGTGGTCGATGCGTTGAAAAATTGGCTGGAGCTCTTTGATGCGGTCGGTATCACCGCCGCCGTTTTGCACCCGGGCAGTTCCGGCCGTTACCGGGCCGGCCATGATCCGGCGGCGATCGAAGACGCTTGCGTCAGTGTCCTGCGCGAACTGACCGGATTTCTCCAGGGGAGCGACCTGAATATTTGCCTGGAAAACCTTTTCTCCCATGCCACGACCTGCGCCGACCTGCTGCGGCTGATCCGCGCCGCCGGTGCCGATCATCTGGCGATCTGCCTGGATACCGGCCACCTGAACCTGGCCGACCGCGACCAAGCCGGCTTCATCCGCCAGGCCGGCCCCTACCTCCAGGCGCTGCACATCGCTGACAACCAGGGCCAGACCGACCAGCACCTGATGCCCTTCGGCGTCGGCACCATCGATTGGCCGCCGGTGATGGCCGCCCTGCGCGAGATCGGCTATAACGGTTTATTTAATTATGAAATCCCCGGCGAACGGCACGCGCCGCCGCCGGTTCTCGATGCCAAGCTGGCCTACCTGAAGGAAGTCAGCCGGGTGCTGATGCTGTAGCTATTATCTAACAGTCGCGCCTTTTTATTATTCTATACATAAATATCGCACGATTATTTTATATGATAAAGCACATATTCATATACATCATCGCACGATTAATGTATAATTATAATGGGAGGTGAGATCCATGCTTATTACTGCTACCGAATTTAAAAGAAACATTGGCAAATATATGAAAATGGCTGCTCAAGAGGATGTCTTCATCACCAAAAACGGCAGACGCATTGCCAAGCTAACTAATCCCAATGAAGACAAGACCGAATTGGCCAAGTCGCTATTCGGCATTTTACCAGCTGATGCTTCGCTGGAAATTGCCAGAGAGGAGCGATTAAGCCGACATGAACGTATTGGTTGACACAAATGTCATCCTGGATGCGATGATGCCTCGTGATCCTTTCAGCGAAGCAGCGCAGGAAATATTTATCCTTGCTGCCAAGGATAAAGTTGCAGCTTATATCACCGCCAATTGTGTGACGGATATTTACTATCTGTTACATAAGCACCTGCACAGTGCAACAGCAGCCAGGGACGCCTTAAGCAAACTATTCAGAATATTTAAGATATTGGATCTCACAGCAGCCGACTGCGAGGATTCCCTGCTGCTTGCGATCAGTGATTACGAGGATGCTTTGCTGATCGCATGCGCCACGCGGTGTAAAATCGAATGCATAATCACCAGAAACTTGAAAGACTTTACTGGATCGATTGTTCCGGTTCAGTCGCCCGATGATTTTCTAAAAAGCATGCAATAGATATTTCAAATAGCACACAATTTGGAGCAATAAACCATTCAGAATTAGGTCAGGACTTGTTACACTGCCAACGACCGCAAGCCCTGATCTTTGTTGATTATTCCTGCTTACCCAAGATATACCGCGTATTTCTGCCATTGCCCCAACGCTGGATGATGCCCTCGGCAACCAGTTGATCGATCCAGATACTCGCCGAGTTGCGGCTGATACCCCAAGCCTGTTCAAGATCCTTTCTTCTGGCTGGGCCATGCTGCTTGATCCAATCGGTTGCTGTCCGGCTGCGTTGGCTTTTCACATCCTCCGGTACTAAATGGCCGGATGTCCATTCCGCGGCATTGGCATGGAATTCCTTGGGGTAATTCAAATTGGGCAATGTTATCATAAAACCAGACGGTGACGTTTTAAACCGAATCTCCAGGCCATGTTCATGGTAGAAGTCCGTCATCTTGGGAATGCCGGAGCCAAAAGCTTCGATCAATTCAAGCCGGTAAAATAGATCGGCCAGATTCCGGTTTCTGGTCATCGATAAGCCAAGAAGAAATGTTTCGATGGTCGTGTTTGGCGGCAGTCCGCCATACGACGCAATCTCGATTCGGTCGTCGAAAATACGGATATTCGTGCTGACATCACGATCATAATCCCGATGGACAATGGCATTGATCAGGGCTTCCCGTAGTATGCCTTCCGGATAGTCCCGGTTATCTATGCGATGCAGCCCAGATATCTCGGAACGGGTGCGATTATAACGATTCATGGTCGCGTAGGCTTCATCGAGCTGCTTCAGGATCGAACCGGTAAAGCGCTGCCGTTCAGTAAAAATGCCAATTTCACGAATCATCTCGCGAATCGCATCTGCCGATTCAGGCGCTGATGTATTGCCCTGCCTGATATAGACACCGGCTTTAATATCCTCTGTGAATTCTCTTTTCCATTCCAATTTTCCAGATTCAACCTTGTCGATCACTGCTTGCAGCAGAATATTCCACCGGTTTTTCTACCACTATCTACCACATTCTACCAGTTTGATCTGGTAGAATGTGGTAGAATCGGTGGAAACAAGCCTCAATACTGGAAGTAATCGTCCGGCTGGATCGTCGAGGCGGAATTCTCGGACAGATAAATGAAGGTCGGCTTGTCGCGGAGCTGCAGGATAGAAGCCGGGATTTCCTGGCAAGGTTCGGCAAAGATGCACAGGCGGGAGATCATCCGCTGCCAGCTCACCTTGGTGCCGCTGGTGGTGATCCCATGGAAATCGAGCACGTTTTTCGCTTGCATGGCATCGCGGGGACCCATCATCGCGCCTTTGGGCGGTACGCTGGCAATGTCGCCGCTATAGCCGAAGGAACCGTGCAGGGAATTCTGCAGGACCGTCATCGGGTGCAGGGCGGCCACCTTGGCCGGCTGCTGCAGATATTCCGCCATGTTGCCGCAATACCAGTCGGTCACCGGGTCGATAAAAGCGAGGTGCCCCGGCCAGCCCGGTCCGGAATAGATCGCATCCGCTTCGCCATCGGCTTCGAGCCGCTGGGAGTAGCTGTCCACCGTCTCGTTGCTGAAGTAAATGAAATTGTCCATGTTGAATCCCAGATCCTTGTCGATCTGCGAAATGCAGAAGCGCAGGAAGGAATTGCCGAAACCCGCCGGATAGCTCAGCGGCGCGATATTGCCCTGGTCATCGGCCCACTCGTCCATCATATAGAATTTGACGTTGCGGCAATTGACGCGGCATTTATTGATCAGGTACGCCACCTTGCGGTAGGTGGTGCAGGGATTCGGCATGACCAGAACAACCTTCCGATCGTACCGGTCGGAATCCAGGATCCGTGCGAACATGTCAGCCAGTAAGATATTCTCAAATTCCTCATTGCGGATCACATCCAGGTGAACGTTGGGATTGCGGGGATGGATGTGATCCATGGCCGCGATATCTTCGCGCGTAATCGCCCGAACCCGCGCCAATTCGGCCTCATTGCGGTAAGGGACCCAACTGCCTGGTCTTTGCTGAAAAGTACCCATCTGATTTTTTCCTTCTTTCTTTTATCATTTTATTACTCTCTCAGGGCAGGGCTCCAATCTAGGTCCGCGGGCAGCGGGCGATCGTATCCAGGATCCGGTCGACCAGCCGGCGGCCGAACGCGACATCCAGCATGGAGGTGTCCGCCTCATAGCCACCGGCGGCCATGCCTTGCGGGGTAATCAGGTAGCCGGGCAGGCAGCCGTTGGTCAGGCTGTTGAACATCACCACCGGATAGCCGGCCATTGCTTTGACATAGAGCGCGTATTCCACGAACACCTCGCCCGGCACGCCGACCACACAGGCATCGCCAATCCGGAAAACCTGGATCTCCGCCGGCCGCTCGTCCCGGAGCAGCTCGATCTCCACGCCTTTTTTCTGCATGCGAATCATACCCAGCTGATCTTCGGAACCGAGCAGCTTCAAGTTGGCGTTCTGCCAGAGATAATATTCTTCCCGCTTTTCCGACTGGCCATAGCGGGCGTAAAGATCTTCATAACGCGCCTTGTCGGCGGCAACGCGTCGCTCCAGCTCTGCTTCGCTGCCAAAGCAACGAATGTCCGGTTCGATCGTATCCGACGCTGCGGCCACCGTCACATCCTGCCGGTATACGCCTTTTTCCACTTGGGTCCAGGCTGCCTGACCCAGCAGCCGGCCCACCCGTTCGGCTTCGTCAAACGATTCGCCGGTGCGGAAGTACCGGCTGGATTGATTGCCGGAAGCGCCCTGGGCGAAACCCACTACGGCGCCGGGCGCGCGGTCGTTGAGCTCCCGCCGCAGATAGCCGGGATAATCCGCGGTCACCAGGCTGCTCCATTCGTGGATGAAGGTTGGATGCAGCGTGTAATTGGTGTAAATCCCCCGCACTGCGCCGGACAGGTCTTTAACAGCGATCCCGCTGACCAGCGGATCGTGCGGCCCGCCGCGATAGGAGCGGTTGCCGCCGACACCCTGTTCCGCGCCGCAGAGCACGGCTCCGGCGGTCAGCGCGGCCGGGAAACAGTTCTGCCGGGCAGTCGTCACGATCGTAACGATCTGCCCGATCAAGCCCTGGACATATTCCGTCGGCTGATCCGTCCCCGCTTCCAGGCTCTCGATGTCCAGGCGCCCGGCCGCCCAGGGACCAGAATGGGTATGGGAGCACGAGATCATCAGGTGGTCGCCGATAAGCCCGCATGCCGCCTGGACCTGCCGGCGGACTTCCCGGACATGGCGTTTGGAGAAGAAGAGCAAATCCAATGTCACCAAAGCAATTTCGGTTGTGCCATCATCCAGGTACAAACAAGCGGCGTAGAGAGGGTCGTGAACACCCGTATTGTAGCGCGGATAATGCGGATATCCGCCCAATTCCAGGCCCTTGGCCGGCGAGATGTCCGTCTGGGCCACTCCAGCTTTCAGCATATTGATCTACCTTCCTTTTCTTTCCGTCAGTCCGGAACGGTTTGGTTAAAATTGTCCGGAAACAACCGCCCCATCCAGCAGAACGGCGTGGATGTTGATTTGCTCGTCGGTCAGCACCAGATTGGCCCGCTTTCCGCGGCCGATGCTGCCGACTTCCCGGTCCAGGCCGACAGCGCGGGCCGGGTTCAGGCTGGCCATGCCGAACACCTGACAGATATTGGCGCCGGTATGGCGCATCATGTTCCGGCAGGCCTGATCCAACGTCAGCTTGCTGCCGCTGAGATTACTGCTGGCATCAAATTGCAGATCGGGAATGCCCTTAAGGTTCGCCGGCGCCTGATCGGCGGAAACGAAGCTGTCCGAAATCAGCACGACCCGATCCTGGCCTTTGATCCGCCAAATCAAGCGCAGCATATCCGGGTGGACATGAATGCCGCAGGAGTCGCAGATCACTTCGGCATAGATGTCCGGATCATAGAAGCAGGCCTCGTCCGGCCCGCAACTGCGTGTCCCGGGCACATCGCAGGGTGCACCGGTCGCGTTGGTGCAGTGGGTCTGGATCTGCAGACCGTATTTTTTCAGCGCTTCAATCTGAGCGGGACTGGCCTCGCTGTGCCCGACGGCGAAATGCACCGCCGGATTCCCCGCCTTCGCCAGACTTACGAACGCTTCGATACCGTCGCGCTCCGGCGCCACCGCCCAGACCAGGACATCCGCGCCAGCCTGGCGGATGATCGCCGCAGCCTGGTCCAGGTTGATTGGTCCGCGCCACTGGTTCTTTTCCGGCGAGGCGCCATAGAGCGGATTCATATAGGGGCCTTCCATGTAAATGCCGCCGATGGCGCTTCCGACGGCCGATCCGGCCATGGCTTGCCGAATGCGCGCAATGGCCGCCAGCATTTCAGTGCTGGAAAGGTTATGATACAGTGTCGCCAGCACCGTTGTTTCGCCATGGCTCAGAAAATGCGCTGCCGCGGTCAGCGGATCGGCGTCGAACATCGCCCCATTGCCGCCGTGGCAGTGGATATCGACAAATCCGGGTCCGATCAGCCGTCCCCGGGCATCCAGGCATTCGGCATCGGACGGGATATCCAGCTCGCCCATTCGGCCGAAGGCAGCGATCCGGCCGTCGTCGATGAGCAGCGCACCGTTGTCGAGAATGCTGTCCTCCAGGATCAGCCTGGCGTTTTCAATCACTTTCATTGCTTTTCTCCTTGCTCCAGTCGCTGTTCCAGCCAGCGGTAGCGGGCGTATTGCCGCGCGCAGGCCGCGGCCTGACTGGACGGCCGGACTGTTTTGGCAATCGGCAATTGCGGCAGTGTGTCTTTTGAAAAAACACCGGTGCCCAACCCAGCCAGCATGGCCGCGCCGATACCGGCCATTTCGCTGTTTTCCGGCACAGATACGGGCAAATTCAGAACATCGGCAAAAATTTGCCGCCAGATCGGGCTATTTGCACCGCCGCCGAACAAGATCAGCTTTTGCATTGCGCCGTCCGCAGCCATGGTCTCCAGAATTTCCCGAACCTGGAACGCCACACCCTCCATCACGGACAGCGCAAAATCGCCGCGTGTCGTCGCCAGGGTCACGTCATAAAAACAGCCGGTGGAGGCCGGATCGAATCGCGGGAAGCCCGGTCCGCTCAGATAAGGCAGGAAGAGCACCTGACTGCCACGCTCGCGCGCCGCAGCGGCCTCGGCATTGATCGCCGCATAGTCCGGACTGCGGTAAATTTCGTCGCGCAGCCAGCGCAGGCTTGCGCCGGCGGCGCCGGCCACCCCTTCGGTCACCCAGGTTTGTTCGAAAACAAAGGGCGACCAGCCGGCACTCATATCGGTACCCGGATTGCACTGTTTCTGCAGCAGGCAAACAGCCGCGGCTGTGCCGAGCGAAACAGTCGCGACACCCGGCGCCAGCCCGGCGCCCAGGGAGGCGCAGCGCTGGTCCTGCGCACCGACGCAGACGCGGCAGCCGGTCGACAGGCCGATGGCCTTCGCCGCGGCAGGCAAGATGGACCCGACAGCCGTGCCGCAGGGCCGGATCCGCGCGAGTTTGGCAGCCGGAATATTGTATCGGCGCAGGATTGCTTCGTCCCAAACTCCCTGATGAATATCAAACAGCAAAGTGCCGGAAGCCATGGAGGGATCGGTGACCGCCTGCCCGGTTAGCCTGGCTGTCAGGAAATCCAGCGGCATCAGGAATTGGTCGGCTGCCGCGAAGATATCCGGCTGGTTCTTCTGCAGCCAGAGGATTTTCGGCAGCGTATAAGTCGCGGCGATCCGCTTCCCCGTGCGGGCAAAGGTCGCCGCGAGGCCCAACTCGTCCAGCAGCTGCCGCTCTTCAGCCACGGCACGCGTGTCCAGCCAGCTCAGGGCTGTCCGCAGCGGCTGATAATCCCGGTCCACCGGCACAATGCTGATCCCCTGGGAACTGATGCCAAGAGCGCCGATCGCTTCACCCGGCACGCCCGACTGTGCGATCGCCGCCCGCATGGTCCGGCAGGACAGTTCCCACCAGAGCGCCGCATCCTGTTCGCAGTAATCCGGCTGGGGCGTCAGCAGTCCATATTCGGCATATTCAGATCCCAGCAGCCGCAGTTGTTCGTCAAAAACCATGCTGCGGCAGCCGGTTGTGCCCAAGTCGATTGCAGCCAGGCAAGCCATCGGTTGATCCTCTATTTCATGAACGCATATTCGGCGCGTCCGGTTTCTTCATCATAAACGGGCATGGCAAACCGGTAGCCGGTCGCCTGCGCCAGCGTTGCCATGACCGTTTGGGTCGTCAGACCATACCAGCGCGAGACAGTCCGGCCGCTGGCCTTGATATGCGTCACCGCCGGGCAAGCGCTGATGCGGACCGTCAGCGTGTCCCCCGCACGTGCCGTGGTCAGGACGTCTGCTGCCTCTTCCGCTGTATAAATCGCCTGCAGATAAGACTCCAGCGGCTCCAGGCCGGCTGACTTCATCTTGTCAATCAGCGGTGCCAGATAGGTCAGCGCATATTGCCGCAAATACTGCTCTACCGCCACGGTGCCGAAATGCTGGCCGAGATACTCGACACCCGCGTTCATGGACAGATGAAAATCGCGGTGGAAATAGCGGTTGTCGCCAGCCTGGCGCCGCATGACCTTGGTCGAGGGGGTCACCCGGCAGGTCCCTGTGAATATAGCCGGATCATAGATCAGAAGCTGGCAGGCCGCCTGGTCACAGGCGGTGAAATCATAGATGTAGCGCAAGCCGTATTTTTCCACCGTCCGGCGGTAAAGGTCGCAGTGGCTGCAATAATCATGATAGGGGGTAACCTGGGGGATCTCGAGCAACCGGCCTTTCGAGGGGCAATGGCGCATCCGGCACAAGTACCAGCCATCGGCCTCGTTCAGGTAAAGGTCGAAGTCCGCGGCCTCCTCATTCAGGGTGTGGGTCCAGTAATTCCAGCAGCCGGCAATGCCATGGCGGCTAACCTCCTCATCCAGCAGGTGAACCGGTCCGTTCTGGTCCGGGTCGAACAAGTCCGCCCAAAAACGATGCACCTCGTCCGCACCGTATTGCTCTTCCAAAAATGTGAACAACAGACTGTAGGCGGGAATGAATTCCGTACAGGAAATCATGCAAGCACCTTCTCCCCCAGCTGCTTGAGCAGGGCCGTCACCTTCTCGTGCCAGGCCGCCGCTGGCAGGCTGTCATAATCCATCGTAAAACTGCCGGTGTAGCCCAGATCATTCATGGCATAAGTGAACGCGCCGAGGACACTGC
>JAEXPB010000562.1 GCA_023438965.1 Bacillota bacterium
ATTATAACATACGCCAAGGTCTTCGATACCGGCTAAACCTTCGTCGATCGCGGCCAAAATGGACGCCGCACCCCAGCCGCTGGGACCGCCGCCGTGATTCCGGCCGCTTTGGGCGTCATAAAGGAAATACAACTCGCCATCCCGCTCCACCAGAGCCTGTAAACGAGTCAGAATATCCCAGCCATAGGCCTCGCGCCCGTTTTTAAATGCGGCGCGCGCCAGTTCGCCGGCGGTGAAAGAAGCGACGCTGCCATTAATGTAGGTATTTGGCCCCAGGGCATTGAACCGGTCGTAAGGTGGCTGGACGGAAAACCATTCGGCAAAAGTGCCGGCCGTATGCCGGCGCGCCTGATATTCATCCAGAATGCTTTGGGTTTGGGCGTCGGTCGTGGCGCCCCGGTTCAGGGCATAGGCATTGGAAAGCGAAAGGATCTCCTGTTCGTTGGCCGTGGGGTGGCCGGTATGATTTAAGTGCACTTGATGCGTGAAAAAGCGCCCGTTCCAGCAGGTCCGGTCCAGATTCTCCTTCAGCCGGGCTGCCCGCTCCGCCCAGCACCACTGCTTTTCCGGATTGCCCAGACGGCTGTTCAGCCAGGCCAGCTGGCACATGGCTTGGTAGAGACCGGTGTTGTCGCCATGCATGATCGACATCGGCGAGTCCGGATGGATCCGCCGGTCCTCACCGCTGAAGCCATAGGCGAAATCCCAGGTATCGATGGTGAAAGGACGCTTGGCCAGGCCGTGTTCAGGATCCCACCGCTTGGGATGGCTGGTGCAGTAATTGATGGCCTTCTCCAGGGCCGGCAAAACCCGTCGGATCCAATCCTCGTTGCCGGTGGCCCGATAGGCGCGGACCGCTCCCTCGACCACCAGGTACTCAATATCGGCCTCCAGTTCCAGCCGGATGAAAGCCAGGTGATTGCGTTGATCCAGCCACAGGCATTCCGGATCGACAAACCGGACATGGCTGTCATCGAGCGGCTTGATGATCTCGAAGAAAAATCCCTGCTCGTGCTGATGGCTGACCGTGAAGTCCAGGTAGCCCAAAAGGTCCGTCTCCCAATGTTTATAAGCCTTCATTTCATGGACATGGTCGCGCAGCCAGTTGATCGAAGCAACGCGCGGGACGCCGTCCAGGAAGAACAGGCGCCGGTCCTTGCGCACCGTCTGGATCAGCTTGTTGATAAAGATGTCCAGACGGGCGCTCTCCGGCGATACCGGGCAGGCTGAACCATCGGAATAGAAGGTCGCCGGCTGGTCAGGCCGGGCACCCAGCGCCGCCAGGGCGGCTGCATCGAAGACTGGACGGCCGCGCGTCATGACGCAGGGGATGCTGCCCAACGCCAGATTGCGGTCGCCGCTGATCCGGTAACTGGGCAGTCCGCAGGTCAGGATCGGATCGATTTTAGTCATATTTACCTCCGGTATCGCATGCGATTTGATTTAACTGTTCTTGCCGGCCGGGCAGTTGACAAAGCAGGGCTCCATGGTCAGGAAATAGTCCTTCTGCAGCGGATCGGTCTGCTGCAGGGCTTCGATCAGGCTCTCGGCGGTAATTTCAGCCGGCGGCAGCACATTGTGGGTTGCCCCCGTATATTTTGGCCCCTCGTCGCCGACCAGGCAATACTTTTTGGCCCAATCGCAGTGGTTGATTTTCAATTTGCCGCAGCGGAAGGTTACCCCCTCCAGATGCAAGACAAGGTCTTTTTCGCCGGAAATGGCGTTAACCGGGCAGGAACAGACGCACTGGCGGCAGCTGCGGCACAAGGCGGGTCCTTCATAGAGCGGATCGGCAGCCAGCGGGGCGTCGGTCAGGATGGTCAGCAGCAGCTGACGGACGCCGAATTGCGGCGTCAGCAGCAGACCGTGCTGGCCCAGCTCGCCGAGCCCGGCGGCGACGGCGGCGAATCGTGACGCGAAAAGATCGTCCCGGAACTCGCGGATCGGGTAGGTGGTCACGGATTCAATACCATGGACATCGACGAAAGGCGCCGCACGGAAGCCACGGTGATGCAGGCGGTCGCAGATGGTGTTGGCCAGGCCGCACAGCAGATCGCGCAGGTAGGACTTGTGCGTGACATAAGGACCAATCGCTTCGGCTGTGTTGTTCCAGCGGGTATCGAGGATGCCGTCGGACATTCCGATGCCGAGGACGATGGCTGCTTGGGCGCCCGGCAGCCGCTCTTCCATGGTCGGAATGACGACAGCCCGCGAGGTGACCGACGGCAGATAAGGTCCCTTGCCGGGATTCAAGTCAATTGCGTCAAAGCGGACAGCGCCCCGGTAAGCCAACTGCAGTTGTTCAGTCAGACTGTCATAACGGTCCTTGTCGCTGACACCGAACAGATCGGCGCCGATTTCCTGCGCCAAGCCGCACAGCTCAGACTTGAGATCGGCCAGCGGCGGGACGAGGCATTCGCGCTCGGTGGCGAACCGCTGCGGTTTCAAGGCCAGATTGGTCCCGATCAAGGCAATGCGGCAATCATCGCCCTCGACAAAAGACGTGCTGGTCAGGACGGCTTCAACCAGGCGGTTGTCGCCGGCTTGCGGATCAATATAGTTTGTGACCTGATGCCTGGTCAGCAGGCGGGCGATCAAGTCGCGGTCCTGTTGGCGGTTGCGGACGAAGCTGAGCTGGATGGCTCCGTAACCGGCATTGTCGAGCCAGGTAATCAGGGACAGCTCGAGATCAAGGATGCGATACCACATCGCCATCGCCATACCTTGCTTCTGGTCCATGGGTACCCGAACCGCGATGATGGATTGCATATCGGGTTGGAAGTACCGGAACCGGTCAGCCAGCTCAGCGTCACTGCCTATATCGATGAACTGGATGTCTGCCCGGTCAAATTCCCGCCGGGTGAGAGCGGCCGCCTGCTCACGAGCGATTCGACCCACCTCTTCGGCTGATCCAGCCAGGCTCAGTTCCTTTTTGCGGCGCGGCACCTTGGCATATGAAGGATCCATTGTTCGCAGCCAGCGCGGCAGGCATTCGCCCCAGCAGGGTTCCACAGTCCATGATTCGTACCAGTCCGGATGGCTGGCCACGATGTCTTTTATTTGAGCGCAAATGTGGGCTTCGTCCCAGACATCCGGCTTGGGCATATCGTGGCGGATGGACAGATTCTCCGTCCAGGCACAATACCACAGATTCTTGTTGGCATATTCGGTCAACTTGCCGCCGATCCGAATGCTGACCTTGCCCTTGGTGCCTTCGGTCAGTCCCTTGATGTTTTGACCGCAGGAGCGAACGCAGCGCATACAACGGTCACAGAGCGGTTCGCCTGCATACATGGGCGATGGGGTCAATTCAGCATTGGTGATGACGGTCACCAGGCGGACCCGCGGGCCGTATTCCGGCGTCATCAGCAGCCCGTTCCAGCCGATTTCGCCTAAACCGCAGCCGACTGCCATGTGGCGGTGGGACAAATCCGACAGGAACGGCGCGTCGAATTCCTTGTACGGCCGGAACCGCCACATGACGGTAGCGGCAACCGGAAAGGCAGTAAAACCGGCTGATTCGAGGTGACGGGCCAGCAAGGCGGCAATGCGGTTCAACCGCAGGGAGACGAGGACATTGACCAAGCCGGCTTCCGGATCATCATAACGATGGTAGGCTGCCCGTTCCATACAGGCGTCGGGCATCTGAACCGCGACGGAAATGACCGAGCGGGCCTGGGGATAGACATCGCACGGCCGCGGTCCGCATAGCCGCGGCAGCTCATCATAGCGTTCGACCGGGGCGAACCCGATCTTGGCCCCGCCGGCTTGCTGGGCAATTTGTTCCAGTTGTCTGGTTAATGAAATCATAATGCTCTCCTTCTGTTCTGGCTGTACAAAAATGACGACCGATCGTACAATGAATGTGACTGGATCCACTCTATTTGTACAACATCCTGCCCTGTGATGCTATCAACAGCTCTGACTATTTATGTACAATATTGACTGATCAAGGAGTATAATCCAATGGACATGCCGGCTCTGGAACGATTGAATCCCCGTGTCACCCGCTGCCTGAATACCGCGCTGGCCTGCAGCCAGCTGAAGCAGAATTTTTATCCCCAACGATTGGTCCGCTCCTATGAACTGGAGCTGATTATCGGCGGCGGCGGTTATATTGTGACTGATGGCCGGAAATTGCCGGCTGAGCCCGGTACGGTTTTTATACGGACCCCCGGCATGCTGGTTCAAGGGTTCCTGCCCTATAATGGCTTCTGTATGATCTTTGCACTGCCGGAAATCGGACCGCACAAGACAGGGCCGGCCAGTCTGGCGAATCTGCCTGCCCGGATCGATTTCCAACAGCATCTGGCGGTTCTTTTCCAAAACGCTTATGAAGCTTACCTGACAGCTGATCCCTACAATCAATTGCTGCTCAAGGCCATCGTCCTGCAGATTCTGCATCAGCTGCTCCAGAGCAGCCGCCGGATTGCCTCCGGCAGCGAAACGAACGATGGCCGGATCAGCCAGGTCGTCAATTATATCGACACCCATTTTGCACAGCCATTGACGCTGCCCCATTTGGCGACCGTCAGCCATTTCAGCGAAGGATTTCTCTGCCGCCTTTTCAAACGGGTCAAAGGCTTGACGCTGACCCAATATATTCATCAAGTCCGGGTTCAGCAATCGCGCCTGCTATTAATCGAAACCGACTGGCCGATCAAGGAAATCTGCAATCGCTGCGGTTTTGTCAACGAGTCCTATTATTATCGTATCTTCAAGGCCCAGATGGATCTTAGCCCGGCCGAATACCGCAAACTGCATCGCCAGCCCTATTCCTAGCCCTTCGTCAACCGGACCCGCCGCCGACCTGCCCGCCTACAGGAACCGCTGGTTCAACGGCTTGCCGGCGTTGATGGTCGGATGGCCGAGTTCATGCAGGACGATCTGGTCGGCGGATTGCGGATAATGGAACAGGTAACCCTGGCCATAGTCGCAGTTATAAGACTGCAGCAGCTTCATCTGCTCACGGGTCTCGATGCCTTCGGCCACCACGGTCAACTCCAGGTCGTGGGCCAGGTCGATGATCGCACGGACGATCATCGCATCGGTCTTGTTTTCGTAGATCGTCCGGATGAAGCTCTTATCGATCTTGATCACCCGCACGGGCAGCTGGCGCAGGTAGGTCAGCGATGAATAACCGGTGCCGAAATCGTCCAGCACAAAGGTGATGCCTTGTTTCTGCAGCTCATGGATCTTGTCCATGGCGCCTTCGACATTGTCGAGCAGGGCGGATTCGGTGATTTCCAATTCAATCTCGCTGCCCGGCAGGCTGCTCTGTCCGAGCACCCGCGCGATGGTGCCGGTCAGGTCCTGCAGCTTGAAGCTGTAACTGGAGAGATTGACCGCCACCTTCTCGATCGCAAGGCCTTGCTCATTCCAGAGCCTCTTCTGCCGGCTGGCTTCTTCCAGCGCCCAGCGGCTGATTTCATTGATGCAGCCGGCGGCTTCGGCCAGCGGGATGAAGCTTTGCGGCGGGATCAAGCCGCGCTGCGGGTGGTTCCAGCGGATCAGCGCCTCGGCACCGCGGGCGGCGCCGGTTTTCAGGTCGTACTGCAGCTGGTAGTGGAGAACGAACTGCTTCTGCTTGATCGCCTGGTTGAGTTGATTGACCTGATCGATATAGCGCAGGTTGCGCAGGTACATTTTCTGGTCATAGAAGCAAACCTGGTTGCGTCCGTGGTCTTTGGCATCAAACAGCGCGATGCTGGCGTGCTGGAGCAACGTCTTGAAGTCCGAACCGTGCTGCGGGTAAAACGCCACGCCGGTGCTGACCGTGATCTCGAAACTGTGGTTCTCCCGCTGCCAGGGCTGACCCAGAATGCGCTGCAGCTCATGCACCAGCGCACTGACGCTGCGTTCAGTCCGGTAGGTGCTCAGCAGGAGCACGAATTCATCTTCGCCGAGACGGGCGGCGATATCCGGTTCCTGGACCAGGTGCCGCAGCTGTTCGGCAATCCACTGCAGCAGCTCATCGCCGGAAGCATATCCCAGGGCGTCATTGACGTGTTTGAAGTGGTCGATGTCGAAATAGACAACGGTCAGGGACTCGTCGCGATTGGTCCGCCGGCGGATCATGTTCTGCAGGTGCTGATCGAGCCGCGCCTGGTTGGACAGGCCGGTCAGCTTGTCGAAGAAGGCCAGCTCATAAAGTTGTTTCTCGAGGATCCGCCGGTCGGTGACATCCATGCCGATGACCGCCAGCTGGCTGGTTTTGCCCTGGTGGTCGGTCAGCGGATGATAATGCCAGACCAGTTCGATATCCTGGCCGTTCTTATGCAGCAATCTGGCTTGTTTCTGACGCACGGCCTGGTTGATTTTGACCCGTTCGAACAGTCGGCGCATGTCCGCTTTCTCCGACTCGCGAAACAGACAGTCGATCCAGGGCCGGCCGATCACTTCCGCCTGGACATAGCCGGTGATGCGTTCGGCAAAGGGATTGAAGCGCAAGATCCGGCCATGGGTGTCCAGCAGCAGCACAAACAGGTCGGTGCTGTTGATCAGGCCCTCCGTGAAGGTCCTCTCCCGGGCCAGTTCCTCGCTGATGGTGACTTGCGCGGTTATGTCCTGGAAAACGGCAGCCATGCCCAGCACCTCGCCGTTGGCGGCGACCGCCGCCCGGCCGGTAACCTGGACCCAGCGGTAGATGCCCTGGCTGTCGATAATGCGATATTGGGCGGCATAGGGCTCGGCGGCATGGATGTTCTGCCGGTAGGCTGCCAATTCAGCCCTGGCCGTCTCGACATCATCCGGAAAGAGCAGGGATTCCCAGACCAGCAGCGGCCGCTGGGCCTGATCATCGGCCGGCAGACGGCGGCGATTCCGGAGGAAGTTCCGTACGTCGGCCATCGAGGCAAAGCCGGCCAAGCGCAGCCAGTCCTCGGCAAATTCAAAGGTGCCGGAAGGCCAGCTCCAAACCCAGAAACGGTTGCCGGGCAGTTCCCGGCTGAAAAGACTGTTCAGTTCATCGAGCACCAGACTGTTGGCATAAGCGGCGTTCCGATGCATCGTAATATTTCGGAACCAGACCAGGAAACAGAGATTGAGCAGGAAGGCTGTCAGGCCGAACAAGGCCGGCTCCAGCCAGTAAAACGGCAGCACGGTGCGCCGGTCCCAGTTGCCGAGGCCGAAAATCCATGCCGCGGTGACTAAAAAACTGGACAGCGCCGCAAAGGTGACTGGCCAGCGAAGACGGGGAGCTGCGAGTTTTTTGGCCGATCCATGTCTGCTCTTCATCGGGTGCGCCTCACCGGTCATGATCTGATGCAAAATGAACAAAATCATTATATCATAGCCCTGCGCGGCAACCGGACTGTTTTATTGCATCAAGATTATCATTTGGCAACGATTCGCTACAACCGGGAAAAGGTTGACAAAGCCGGACCGCCTGCGTTTAATGGTAGTATTCATGTAACTGGAGGAACCGGCGCGGCAACATGATCATCGACATGCACACCCATTGCTTTCCGGACCGGCTGGCTAGCCGGGCGATCGCAGCCCTGCAGCAGGTTGGCGAGCTGCCAGCCTACCATGACGGCACGGCGGCCGACCTGGCCAGAAAAACCCGCTTGGCCGGCATTGATCTGGCCGTCGTGCAGCCGATCGCCACCAAGCCGGAGCAAACCCCGACCATCAACCGCTGGGCGCAGAACCTTGGCGATCCGGTCCTTTTGGGATTTGGCACCCTGCATCCCGGATACGCCGACTGGGCGGACGAGGTGAACTGGCTCCAACAGCAGGGGTTTCGCGGCATCAAATTCCATCCGGAGTACCAGCAGTTTTTCGTGGATGACGAACGCTATTTCCCGATCTACGAGGCTGTTTTTCAGGCCGGGATGGTCATCCTGTTCCATGCCGGCGCGGATATCGCCTATGAGGAACCATTCCATGGCACGCCGCAGCGCCTGGCGCATATTGTCGACACTTTCCCGGATGGCCGGATCATCGCCGCGCATATGGGCGGCTACCGGTTCTGGACGGATGTCGAGCGCTGCCTGATCGGCCGGCACATCTGGCTGGACACGTCCTTCGGCCTGCCGGAACTGGGACCCCGGCGCATGGTCACCATGATGCGCAACCACGGCCTGGACCGCATCCTTTTCGGCTCCGACGCGCCCTGGTCCGATCAGGCGACCGCATTGGCCGGCATCCGCTCGCTGGATCTGACGCCGGCCGAACAGGCGGCTGTTCTGGGCGGCAACGCGACCCGGCTGCTGGGCTTGCCGGGCTGAAGCACCGCAGAGGCCCGTCTGGCCGACCGAGCGGAAAAGAGAGTATTTCCTTCATTGTCCTGATATAATAAAATCAACATCAATAATGCAAGGCGAGGTGTCTAAGCGTGGAAATCAAGCAGCAAGTCCAACAGTTCATGGCCCGGTACCAGATGGATTATCAGAGCATCGACCTGGATGCGGTCTGCGCGTCATTCATTTCGGAAATGGATAAGGGTTTGGCCGGCCAAGCCAGCTCCTTGGCGATGCTGCCGACCTTTATCCGCATGGACAAGCAGGTCGGGATCAACGAGAAGGTCATCGTCATCGACGCGGGCGGCACCAATCTGCGCATTGCGACCGTATATTTCAACCAGGATTTCAAGCCGGTGATTGAGAACCTGTCCTTCTATAAAATGCCGGGCGCCAACGGCGCCGTTACCCGCGAGGAGTTTTACCGGACGATAGCCGGTTACCTGCAGCCGGTCCTCAACCAGAGCAGCAAGATCGGCTTCTGCTTCTCCTATCCGACCGAAATTCAGCCCAACCGCGACGGCCGCTTGATCTTTCTCAGCAAAGAAGTGGTCGTGACCGGCCTGGCCGGCGACCTGATCGGCGAAAATTTGCTGCAGGCGATCCGGGAACTCGGCTATACGGAACCCAAGACAGTGGTCATGCTGAACGACACGGTCTCCACACTGATGGGCGGCGCGTTTGACTATGCCGACCGGACCTTCGAAAGCTATATCGGCCTGGTGGTCGGCACCGGAACCAATACCTGCTATGTGGAGAAAACCGCGGCGATCCCCAAGCTGACCGCGGCGATCCCGGACAAGACCATGCTGATCAACATCGAATCCGGCGGGTTCGCCCTGGCGCCCCGCGGGCTGATCGACGCGGAGGTGGACCAGAGGACGGTCAATCCCGGCCAATATACCTTTGAAAAGATGATTTCCGGCGCCTATCAGGGCAAACTGTTCCAGGCGGTGCTCAGCCACGCGCTGGCCGACGGCCTCTTCTCGCAGACGGTGCCAGCCGCGGCGATCCAGAATGTTGAAATCAGCGCCAAGGACCTGGACGAGTTCCTCTACCATCCCTATGACAACAGCAAGACCCTGCTCCGCTGTCTGGCTGTCAATGGCGTCCAGATCCAGGAAAGCGACCGCGTTGTGCTGTACTACCTGATCGATTCGGTGATCGAGCGTACGGCGGTCCTGGTG
>JAEXPB010000563.1 GCA_023438965.1 Bacillota bacterium
GCCGATACCTTATCCAGGGTGAAGCCGGCCAGGTTGCCGGCCAGCGGGATATCCGCATCATGCTCCTTGATCAGCCGGATCACCGCCAGGGCACAGAGCAGGAACAGGCAGATATAAAGGATCGTGTCGATAAAGTTGTTGATATTCGCCAGGGCCGCCACAATCCTGGTTGCCTTGAAGAGACCGAATAATTTCTCCAGCAGGAGGAACGCCCAGCCGATGACCGTGAGCGCGGCTTGATAAACCAGTTTCAGATAAAGCGCCTGCAGGGTCTGGCGGGTCAGCCAGACATCCTTCTCAATCAGCAGCGCATACGCGACCAGCAGGATCAAGGCCTCGAGAAAGCCGAAAAAAGCCAGGACAAAGCCCAAGACAGCCACAGCAGCCAGGTTGAGACCCAAGTGACCTTTTGTCATACGCTACCCTCTCTTCTGGAATGCATACCCCGCCGATCGATCCCGAACAGGTGGCTGCGGGCGGTATTCCACCCGATCGGCTTTGCATCCAGACTATCATAACCACTGTCTGAAATCAAACCTATTTGTCATATTTTGTCAGCATCAATCCGGCAAAAATAACTGTCGGAGTTGTATAGACATTTCTGGTTTTATTTTTCGAAACCATGGCTGACAGCGAATTTCTTTGATATAATTGGAGCACAATCCGTCGCAGCCATTGCGACAGCCAATCGGTGCAGAATAAGAAAGGTGAATGAACATGGGTTATGTAAAGTGGTCTTATGAAACATTGAAACAAATGTGCCTGGAGGCTTTCGAGAAGTTCGGCTTTACCGCCGAAGAAAGCGCCATCATTACCGATGTGCTCCTGCTGTCGGATCTGTACGGCATCGAGAGCCACGGCATGCAGCGGATGGTCCGCTATCATAAAGGCATTGAGTCCGGCATGATCAAAGTCCAGGCCAAACCGGAAGTTGTCTTCGAAACACCCGTCTCGGCGGTTATCGACGGCCATGAGGGCATGGGCCAGCTGCTTGGTCATTTCGCCATGGATCTGGCGATTCAGAAAGCCAAGCAGAGCGGCATCGCCATCGTTTCGCTGCGGAATTCCAACCATTACGGCATTGCCGGCTATTATGCCAAGATGGCCTGCGACGCCGGCCTGGTCGGATTTTCCTGCACCAATTCCGAGGCCATCATGGTGCCGACCTTTGGCCGCCTGGCCATGCTGGGCAGCAACCCGATCGCCATTTCGATGCCGGCCGACCCCTACCCGTTCTTCTTTGACGCTTCCACCACGGTTGTGACACGCGGCAAGCTGGAGATCTACAACAAGCTCGGCAAGCCGCTGCCGGATGGCTGGGCGCTCGACAAGGACGGCCACGCCAGCAGCGACGCCTCGGATGTCCTGAAGAACATCGTCGCCAAGAACGGCGGCGGCATCATGCCCCTCGGCGGCAACACCGAAGTCAACGGCGGTCATAAAGGCTACGGCAACGGCATGATCTGCGAGATCTTCTCCTCCATCCTCTCGCTCGGCGCTACCTCCAATTATTGCATGCAGGGCGGCAAAGGCCTGATCTGCCACGGTTTCGCCGCCATCAACCCGGCGATCTTCGGCGATCCGGCCGCGATCAAGGCGCACTTGTCCGCCTATCTGCAGGAACTCCGCGAAAGCCCCAAGGCCGAAGGCCAGACGCGCATCTACACCCACGGCGAAAAGGAAATCCTCGCCTATGACGACCGACTGCAGAATGGCATCGCTGTCAACGACAATACGATGATCGAAGTCCAGAATCTCTGCAATTACCTGAAAATGGACTTCGCCAAGTTCTTCGGCGACTACAATCCGAAGCAGTCCGCTGGCATGTTCCAGAACAACTACTGATCTGCTTGCCCGGCTAGCTGTTCCTGGAATCAAAAGTTATGAACTAAGGGCTGTATCCTGAACCAGGATACAGCCCTTATGTTTCTGCCGTTTCGTTGCAGCATAAAAATCAACGCGTATTGACCAAGATATTTCCGTTGACCAAGCTTTGGTTGATCGCCTGATAAATCGGGTCCTGACTGGTATCCGTACCAGCCCAGATCTTGATCGTAATTCTGTCA
Organism: Bacillota bacterium; assembly: GCA_023438965.1. Taxonomy (GTDB): domain Bacteria; phylum Bacillota; class Clostridia; order Saccharofermentanales; family UBA5734; genus UBA8949. The sequence goes on from JAEXPB010000563.1 coordinate 2,067, forward strand.
GGGATTCCCTTCTTCTCATTGTCTGAGCAGCTGACCCGGAAAGTACAAATTCCGGTCATCCCCCGAATATAGCCGGTACCGGCAAACTGGGCATTTATCGAACTTATCGTCAGCCAATCGATCATCCTGCTGTTTAGGCACAGGTCACCGGCCAAATATTGAAACTGGAAATTGCCGTATGCCAAATCAGACTTATACCGAGCCATAAAAGCAAAATGAGCTGAGCCCGGGTTGTCAGTAACTGGCTCGCCATTATTAACTGATCCGGCACCTGTCGCATAACCGGCGCCTGGATCATAAACTACAATCAAGACAGATACCGGTGATGCTTCAACAATGATATCCGAAGTAGCACTGATCGCAGCTTCTATCTGGTAAACACCTGGCAAGAGCTGCAGTTCGCATGTGCCATTTCCGGTCTGATCGCAAGGAACAATCATCACTTGGCTGCTGCCAATTGAATCGTCTGAAGCGATTGGAGTGATTTTAAAGGAGACTTGCACCTGAGAAAATTCCTGCGGCGTCGATAATTCGTCAGCCGTTACCTGACAAGACAAAACTGCTGATCCAGGATAACTGAAAAGTAAAGAACCGTTATATTGCAACTGTCCGGATATGCTAAACGGCAAACCGACGGCAAAGCTGCAGAAGTGATCAGTTACCAGGCCATAGATAATATTTAATTCCGTATCGACTTGCAGGGTTATATCAACCGGTTGACCATCCTTGAACTGATACAATCGCAGTTCAGACTCCAAACCGCTTATGACGGCCGGGTCATAGGGAATGCTGATGGTCACTGGCGCATCAAAAGCGGCGGAGGTTTCAATCCAGTAATATGCCGCCACTTCACTTAGTTGGAAATAATCGCTGGGCGGTAATTCATTGATTTGTGTTATTCCGGTATCACCGCCGGTTAAGACATGAGTAAAATCCAACGTAATTCCACTGGTCAGGTCCGTGAAGGGTTCGGGATCACCCGCAGCAGTCGTATGAGCATCGTAATAATCGATAACAATGTTCGGACAATTCAAGAAAGCAGGCGGGCCGATTGTCATTCCCGTCTGGCGCATAGTCACCTGATTCAGCATGCTGCAATCGGCAAAGGCATAATCCAAAATCTGAGTTATGCCGGGTGGAATGAGCACGCGGGTCAGCTTCGCGCAACCAGTAAAGATCCCATAATCCAGACAAGTCATCTGACAGGGCAAGTCAATCGATGTCAGATTGGTGCAATAAGCGAAAGCATAGACGCCAATATCTTTTACGCTGTCTGGGATATCCACTCTGGCCAAAGAAGAACAATTATAAAAAGCATTATACAGGATACTGACAACGCCATTCGGTATAACAATTTCTGCCAGACTGGTGCAGCCGCTAAAAGCCTCTTCGCCGATCAGCGTGATTGTTTCGGGCAGGGTTACGGCGGTCAGTCCTGAACAGCCTCTGAATGTAAAAGCATCGATGCTGGTCACCCCGGCAGGGATATTCAAGCTCATCAGTTGGTTACAATTGGCAAACGCCCGACCGCCAATACATACCATTGAATCAGGCAAATTGATTGACTGAAGGCTCATGCAGTTTTGGAACGCAGCTGTACCAATGGTCTGTAATGTATTGGGAAAATCAATGTTCACCAACGCTGAACAATTGTTGAAAGCTTCATCACCAACCAGCACTAAATAATCAGGCAAAACAACCGTATGCAAATTACGGCTGCCTTGGAAAGCAGAACAACCGATTTCAGTCACGCTATTGGGAATAACAATGCTCGTCAGTGATTCACAACATTGAAAAGTATAATCTTCGATTCGGCCAAGACTGTTCGGTAAAGTCACCGCCGATAAATTGGGGCAGCAGCCAAAGGCGTCGGCGCCAATACTAGTCACCGAATCCGGTATTACAATGGTGCTCAGCTTTGTCCCGGCAAAAGCGTGCGGTCCAATATCCAGTACGCTGGCCGGTATAGTCACTGATTCTAGACCGCTCCAGGTAAACGTACCATACCAGATACTTTGCAAATTATCCGGCAAATCAATGCTTTTCAAACTGGAACAACCGGAGAAGGCGTTCTCACCGATATTCGAGACAGACGGCGGAATGATCACCTCGGATAGTGCATAACATGAACTAAAAAGAAATGCGCTTAAGCTGGTTATAGAATCCGGAATACTAAAATTAGTCAGCGATCGACAGCCGGCAAAGGCAGCAGCACCAATCAAGGTGACTGAGGCCGGGAGCGGTAAGCTGGTAATAGCGGAACAATTGTAAAATGCGCTGTCGCCAATGTTGGTGATGCCGTTGAAAAGCTGAATTTCAGCTAGTCTGCTACAGTTATAAAAAGCGCCCTCACCTATTGAAGTGACTTGTGGCAGCACTGAATAACTGCCGGAGCGGCCAGGCGGCATGCGCACAATTTCGGTCAAGCCTTTATTGTACAGCACACCATCTATGCTTTCAAAATACGGATGATCCGGATTAACCGAAAAGCTGTTCAGACTTGGGCATTCAATGAAAGCATCCATACAAATGCTCTGTATGCTGTTTGGCAAATGAAAGGAAGCCAGTGCAAGGCAACCGGCGAAAGCGCGGGATTCAATAGACCTGACATCAGCCGGGATGGCTATTTCGGACAAGCTGGAACAGCGCTCAAACATCGAGGCACTGACTTCAGTGATACTCGCCTGGAGATCGACATGGACAAGGTCGATACAATAACAAAAGGCGCCCGGTCCCATTGACGTCACGCTTGCCGGTATGTGTACGTCCGTCAGGTTTGAGCAATAACCGAATGCCTGATATCCGATACGCTGCACAGATTCAGGGATATTTAGCGTTGTCAGGCTGCTGCAGACTGCGAATGCATTATCGCCGATATCAGTGACTTGCGATCCAATCGTTAAATTTGCTAATCGGTCACAGCCAAGGAAAGCGCCAAGCCAGATACTTGTCACATTGTCCGGAATTATAATACCGGTCAGGCTGTTACATTCATAAAACGCATACTCGATTATATCCTGCAAAGTCGAAGGTAATGAAACTGTTGCCAGTGATTGGCAAAAAGCAAACGTAAAAGCGCTGATACTGGTTATACCTTCGGGAATACTAACTTCAGTCAAGCCGGAACTCTTAAAAGCACCGCCGTTGATATAACTTAAAAAAGTCGGGAAAGAAACCGTCTGCAGGGCAGCAC
>JAEXPB010000070.1 GCA_023438965.1 Bacillota bacterium
GGCCGCGGCCGGCGGTCTGCCGCTCGGTCACGAAAAGGCTGGCTTCCGGCGCACCGGTTTCCGCGGCATGCCGGGCCAGACGATTGGTCGAATCAGCGGATTCCACATAATGAACCTCGCGGATAAAATGATGCAGATCGGCGGCTGTGAGCGCAGCGGTAATCTCCGTTTCGGAAAGAACATCCGGCAAACCGGTCAGGCGATAACCGCGATTGGTTACAGCTTCGATTGGATAGCCTTCCTGCTGCAAGGATTTGATCACTTTCCAGACTGCGGCCCGGGTCACGCCCAGCCGGCGGCTTAAATCAGCGCCGGACAAGAAGCCGTCGGCGGCGCGTAGCAGTTGCAGGATACGGGATTTCACCGTCAATCACCTCGTATTTGGAATATCACTTGAAGCTTACCACAGTTGCCGCATAAATGCAGCTGGCGGACAGTCCGGCCGGTAAAGAGACATGAAAGCAAAGTCCATCCTGTCCGCCGGCAGCAAAAGCGGTATAATGGATTGCAGATAGACCAATCGGCCGGGCAGCCCGGTCGGGCAAGGCGGTGCCACCGACATGATCAAGCGACGCTATCATCTGGTTTTTACCATCCTGCGCCCCATATTCCGGCTTTATCTCCGCCTCGCTTACAATTACCGCCCCACGCCGGCCCCCCGGCTCGCGGCCGGTCAGCCGGCGCTGATCCTGGCCAATCACAATTGCAATCTTGATCCTTTCATGATCAGTGTCAGCTTCCGCCGACCGATTTTCTTTGTCGCCAGCGATCACCTTTTCCGCCTGGGCTGGATCAGCGCTGTCATTCGCTTCCTGGTGGCGCCGATACCGATCGTCAAGTCGCAGCTGGATCTGCGGACGATCCGCACGATGATCAAGGTCATGCAGGATGGCGGCGCCATCGGGCTCTTCCCGGAGGGCAACCGTTCCTTCAACGGCCGGACCGGCTGGTTCCCGGCCTCGACCGGCAAGCTGGTCAGGCAGCTGAACTGTACGCTTGTCTTGTATCGGATTGACGGCGGTTACCTGACCACGCCGCGCTGGGCGATCCGGAAACGGCGCGGGATCATGCACGGCAGCGTGGTCCGCAGCATCGAGCCGCCAGAGCTGGCGGCCATGACGCCGGAAGCCATCAATGACATTATTCGCACGACACTGACTGTAGATGCCTATGCCGGTCAGAAAACCGGGCAGCCCGTTCGTTTCCGCGGCCGCCGGCTGGCTGAGGCGCTGGAGCGGACGCTGTTTGTCTGCCCGAAATGCCGCGGTCTGGATACGCTGCGCAGCCAGGACGACCGGTTTGCCTGCCCTTGCGGCCTGACCGTCCGCCTGAATGACCGCGGACTTTTCGAACCGGCTGACGACTGGTCGCGCGGGCAGCGGACCGCCGGCACCTTTATCGAAACAGTTGCGGACTGGGACAGTTGGCAGCGTCAGGCCCTTGTCGCCATGCTGGATGATCCGCAAGCCTTGGATTGGTCTGGCCGCAAACCGATTTTCACCGAATCGGCGGAAACTTTGTATAGTTGCGAAAGAGCCAACCGTACAACCCGGCTGGATCACGGCCGGTTGTCCCTGTTTGTTGATCGGCTGGTCTTTGACGGCATTAACGGATCGCGCCAATTTGCCCTGGCCGATATCGCACGCGTGATCGTCCATGGACCGCAAGTTCTGCAGTTCGCCACAACCGAGGCGGCTGTTTTCGAGTTGAAGTCGCAGCTGCGGCGCTCTGCCTACAAATATGTTTTGCTTTTCCATCTCCTGGAGCAGAAGCGTCAGGGCAAAACTCCGGTTTTCTTCGGTATCTAAAAAATCGTTACTGCCCTTACGCATTGGATCTTCGGCATCTGGCCACGACATGAAGAACGCCGGTCCGGCCGCGAAAGATTCGTGGCTGCCGATGGGCTTGACGTCCAAGCTTTTTTCGGGCAGAATGGTGCTGGACCGGCATTCCTTCGAGAGCAGTCTTGATCGGTTGCCGGATATTCATCGGGATCCTGGCAGAGAAGAGGACAACCTCTGGTCTGGAAGGCAACGGTCAACAGGGAGCGAAGATTGGTTCGGCTGGCGAACAGCCGGCGGCGGTCTTCCGATTTGGCTTGATGACGGGCTTCTTCAGACTGAAGAAGCCTTTTCGTATGCCGGCACCCGTTCAAGGAGGAATCAACGATGGCCAGAATTGCGGTTATCAGTGCCATTCTGGAGGAACCAGCCCGCAACCAGCAGGAATTCAATGACCTTATCTCCATTCACCATGCGATTGTCCGCGGCCGGATGGGCATACCGTTCGAATCAGCCGGTCTTGCCGTCATCAGTGTGACTGTTGTCGGCGATATGGACCAGATTAACAGTTTGACCGGCAAGCTGGGCAACATACCTGGCGTGACCGTCAAAACCGCCATATCCCGCAAGGAAATCGAACCATGAGCCGCCCAGGCGGACCTGGCCAGCCCGGCCAGGCCGAAACCAACGGCATCACGGCGACACCGCTGGCCAACCGCCTGCAGGTCGCGATCTTCGGCAACACCAACGCCGGCAAGTCCACCCTGTTCAATCGGATTCTCGGCCAGGAGCTGGCGATTGTCTCCGCCCAACGCGGCACAACGACCGATCCGGTGGTCAAGGCGATGGAGCTGCTGCCCTTCGGGCCGATCACCCTGATCGATACCGCCGGTCTGGACGATCCCAGCGGTCTGGGCGAGTTGCGGGTCAAACGGACCCGGTTGCTGTTCGGCCGCTGCGATGCGGCCATTTACGCTGCTGAAGCCGGCAGTTTTGCCGCTGACCGCGCCCAAGCCGATTTCCGTCAGGCCAAGCAGGATTTTGAGCAGAATCGGGTGCCCTGGTTGCTGGTGCTGACCAAAGCCGACCAGCTCAGTCCAGCCAGGTGCCTGGAACTGACCGCAGCCTGGCCGGCAGCCATTTTGGCGGATCTCAGCGATCCCGGCACTGCGGACCGGATCCGGGAACAGTTGAGCCGGCTGCTCATCGGCCTGGCCGGGGCATCCGGCGCCGCCGATTCGCTGATTCGCGGCCTGGTCCCGGCCGGCGGTACCGTCCTGATGGTGGTGCCGGTCGATTCCGAGGCACCCAGAGGCCGTCTGATCCTGCCGCAGGTTCAATTGATCCGCGATTGCCTCGACCAGGGCATCCGCTGTCTGGTCGTCCGGGAGAGCGAATTGGCCTGCACCCTGGCTGATTACGGTCCCGGCGGCATTGACCTGGTGGTTACCGATTCCCAGGTCTTCGGCCAGGTTGCCGCGTTGGTGCCGGATCAGATCCGGCTGACCTCCTTCTCCATGCTGCTGG
>JAEXPB010000137.1 GCA_023438965.1 Bacillota bacterium
GCCGAAGGTCACGGTTTCGCCGCGCAGGTAACGGCAAATCAGGTCGTCACCCGGCCGTCCGGCGGCCAGGTAACGCAGGTCAGCGCTACCCAGGCTGAACAGGAAGGCCGGCGACGGTTCATAGAGCACCCGGCCGTCGCGCAGCGAGCGGACCTGGCCCAGGAACAGGCCGGTCTTGACATTCTTCAGGTTGGCCGGCGCGGCAAACCCGGCCGGCAGCAGGTGCAGACAGGCATGGTCATGCCGCATCCGGTCCGGTGTGCAGGCGGCAAAAACGCAGCGGCAGCCGGCCTCGGTCAGGGTTTGGCCGCAGAAGGCGCGGAAGGCCGCCCAGGCCGCCGCTGACTGCCGATCGGCCGGCAGTGCCGATTGAGCGGGTTCGCCTGTTTGGCAGACGTCGGCGTTATCACCGGGTTCCTTGGCCAGCAGGGCGCAGAAATGGCCGTCGCCGGCCGCCCGATGCGGCCAGATGCGGGCGGTGCCAGCCAGCCCGGGCTGCAGCGGCAGGCCGTCGCTCACACCCGGTGCCTTATCGATCGGTATTATGCGGGCGTCCGGGTATTGTTCAAGGAACCAGCCGATCATCCCTTCATCTTCGGCCAGCGAAAAAGTGCAAGTCGAATAGACCAGGCGTCCGCCCGGCCTCAGCATGGTCCAGGCTGATCGCAGGATGTCGCGCTGCATCGCGGCGCAAGGCTGGCTGCCGTAAGCCTGCCAGCTGTCCATCGCCGCGGGGTCGCGGCGGAACATGCCCGAGCCGGAACAGGGCGCGTCCACCAGAACTTTGTCGAAAAAACCGGGCAGCCGGGCTGCCAATCTTTCGGGCGTCTCCTGGGTGATCAGGCAATTCGTGCAGCCGGTCAGCTCAATGTTGTGCAGCAGGGCACGAGCGCGCTCGGCTGAAATCTCGTTGGCCCAGAGCAGCCCTTCCCCGCGCAGGTCGGCGGCAATGCGGCACGATTTGCCGCCGGGGGCGGCGCAAAGATCGAGCACCCGTTCGCCCGGACGGACGGCCAGGACGCTGGCCGGCAGCATGGCGCTGGGTTCCTGGATGTAATACAGGCCGGCCGCGTAATGCGGCAGTTTGCCCGGCTGGCAGCCGGCCGGCACGTACAGCCCATCGGCGGACCAGGGCACCGGCGCCAGTCGGGATGGCTCGATGTCCAGCGCGGCGGCCAGAAGCAGCCGCAGGTCTGCCCGCGTGATCTTCAGGGTATTGGCGCGCAGGCCGCTGTCCGGCTGGCTGGCAAATGACGCCAGAAAATCCGGCCATTCGGCGCACAGGCCGAATTCGGCGAATAGCGCGCGCATTTCACGGCTGAACGCTTCCGGCAGCGGTCTCATAAACCGAGGAAATCGCAGGCGGCGTAAGCCACGCGTTTGATCGTGCCAGTATCGAACGGCGAGGCCAGATCAGCCTGCCGCAGCAAGTTCAGGCAAGTGTCGCGGCCGCCCAGGCTGCAGAGCCGGTCATACTGACGCCAGGCTTTATCCGGTGTCCGGCGGCTGGTCTGCCAGATATCGAGCGCCGACAGTTGGGCGATGACATAGTCGATATAATAGAACGGTGAAGTGAAGATATGTTCCTTCTTTTGCCAGGCGCCACCTTTGGCGTAGAAAGGATCACCGGCATATTCCAGATCGGGCTTGTAGATTTTTTCCAGGTCGTGCCAGACCTGGTGCCGCTGCTCCGGTGTCAGCCTGGGCTGGTCATAGATGATATGCTGGAATTCGTCGACCAGGCAGCCATACGGGAGGAACAGCAAGGCTTCAGTCATGTGCAGCAGGGTATAGTTCTCGGCCTCCGGGCCGAAAAAGGGCTCCATATGAGGATAGCTCAGGTATTCCAGCGCGGTGGAATGGATTTCGCAGGTCTCCATCGACGGCTCGCGATACTCGAGCAGGACCATGTCCGGCAGGCTGCGCAGGCTGGCGTAGGCGTGGCCCGCTTCGTGCAGCAGGACGGACACATCACGGGCGGTGCCGCCGGCATTCATCATAATGAACGGCAAGCCGGTATTGACGATCGTCGAGCAATAGCCCCCCGGCGATTTGTTCGGCCGGGTCGGCAAGTCGAGATAACCGCTGTCGATCAGGGTCTGGAAAAAGGACGGTGATTTACGGGTCAGACGGGCCAGGGTTTGCTCCGCCAGTGCCGGCAGTTCGGCGACCGCCGGCAGCAGGCGCGGATTGCCGCCCGGGAAAAGGCAGGGCAGGTCAAAATACAGCAGCTGCTCGACACCGAGCCGGCGGCGCTGCAGCCGACGGATCTCCCGGGTCAGCGGCACAATGTAGCGGATGACCGCCTTGCGCAGCGCTTCCACCTGGCTGCGCTGGTAATCGAAGCGTTCCATCCGCTTGTAGCCCAGCTCGGTGAACGAAGGCAGTCCCAATTTTGTGCTCATTCGGTCGCGGGCCGCCACCAGCTGGTCGAAAAGCTGGTCCAGGCTGAGAGCCTGCTCCTGCAGCCAGGCGGCCTGCGCTTGATGCGCGGCCTGGCGGGTCGGCCGGTCCGGCGCCTGCAGCAGCGGATCCAACTGGGCAATCGTGAAAGAACGGCCGTTCAATTCAATTGCGGCAGCGGACATTTTCTGCATATACAGCGAAGCCAGGCGGTTCTCCTCCGCCAGGTCATCGACAATTGACGGTTGAACAGTCTCCCTCAGGTTCTGGGCCTTGCGGAAAATCAGGCTCCCGAATTGCGCTTCCAGATCGGGACGAAAGCGGGATGCCAGCAGGACGGTGTAGAAGGATTCGGTTTCCTGGGCCACGCGGGCGTCGGCTTCGTTATAATAGGCCTGTTCCGCAAGGTAAAAGGGGTCGTCCGTGTGTTGGTCATGCCGGATACGGGCTACCGCGGCCTGGGTCTGGTACAGCCGCAGGATGGCCTGCAGATCGGTGACCGCCTGGGCCGCCGTATTCGGGACGATTGCCAGCCGGAGATGCATCCTGGCTTTGCGGATCTCCTCGGTCAGGAGCTCCAGTGCCGCCCGCTTGTAAGGCCATTCGGCGAATGTCCTGGTCTCGGCGCCCGGCATGCCGGTCACATCCGCTCGACCGCCGCGATGCCGACCAGCTCCAGTCCGGTCCTGATCGCCAGGCAGACCGCCTGCAGCAAAGCCAGACGGGCCCGCTTGACCTGCGGATCGGCGGTGCCCAGAATGGATTCGGTGTTGTAGTATTTATTGAAAGTCCGGGCCAGCATGGTAACCTGCCGGACCAGGATATACGGCTCATTGACCTGGGCCGCTTTCTGCACGGCGGCGCCGAAGCCATCCAGCAGCTTGGCCAGGGCAAATTCCTCATCGTTGCCCAGCACCCCGAAATCGGCTTTGTCCAGATCGGCCAGGCTGCCTTCCGCCTCGGCCTTGCGCAGGATGCTGCGCGTCCGGGCATAGGTATATTGGACATAAGGCGCCGAATCGCCGTCAAAATCGAGCATTTCTTCCCAGGAGAAAACGATGTCCCGTTCCCGGCCATTCTTGCAGAAGGTGTACACCACGGCGCCGAGGCCGATCTTCTCGGCAATTTCCCGCATCTCGGCTTCCGGCATGTCCGTGTTGCGGAGCTGGGCGTTCTGCCGGATGATTTCCAGGGTTTTATCCACGCTTTCGCTGAGCAGGTCGGCCAGCATGATCACATCGCCGCTGCGGGTCGACATCTTGCGGTCGGGGAATTTGACCAGGCCGAAACCGACATGAACGCAGTCGGCGGCTTCCGGAATGCCGGCCTTCTCCAGGACGGCGAACACCTGCCGGAAATGCAGGGCCTGCGGCGTGCCGACCACATAGATGTTCTTGTCGAAATGCCAGGTGGCCGCCCGGTACAGGACCGCGGCGATATCCCGCGACGCATAGATGGTCGTGCCGTCGGACTTGAGGATGATGCAGGGCGGCAGACCATATTCGTCCAGCATGACGACCTGGGCGCCGTTGCTTTCCACCAGCAGCCCTTTGGCCTTCAAAAGGTCAACGACGGCCGGGATTTTATCCGAATAGAAGCTTTCGCCGTTGTAGTTGTCAAATTCAATGCCCAGCCGTGCGTAGACGGCCGCGAACTCCTTCAGGCTCAGGTCGCGGAACCGCTGCCAGAGCGCCATCTCCGCAGCTTCGCCGGCTTCCAGGCGGCGGAAGGCTTCGCGGGCTTCGATTTCCAGCGCCGGATCAGCCTTGGCGGCATCATGGAAGCGGACATAGATGCGCAGCAGTTCTTCGATCGGTTTGCCCTGCAGGGCCGCCTCATCGCCCCACAGGCGATAGGCGACGATCAGCTTGCCAAACTGGGTGCCGTAGTCGCCCAGGTGGTTCATCCGGATGACCCGGTAACCCAGCCGGTCGTACAGATGGTAGAGGGCGTTGCCGATGACCGTCGAGAAGGCGTGGCCGATATGGAAGGGTTTGGCAATGTTGGGCGACGAAAATTCCACGATGACCGTCTTCCCCGCCCCTTCAGCCGAAGCGCCCAGCCGGTCGCCGGCAGCCAGGGTCTCCCGGATCGTATCACCGATATAGGCTGCCCGGCTGATGAAGAAATTCAGATAGCCGCCGACGGCCCGGACGGATTCGGTGATCTTCAAGCCGGCAGCGGCTTTATCGGCCAGATTGGCCGCGATGACCGGCGGTGCCTGACGCAGGCTGCGGGCCAGCTGGAAGCAGGGAAACGCGAAATCCCCCAGCGACGGCTGCGGCGGTATCTCCAGCCAACCGTCAATCTGCCCGGCCGAAACGCCGGTTTCCGCCGCCAGCCATTGTACGATCTTTGCCCGATAATCCATGTGCCAACCTCCCGTGTCCGATGCCGAACTGTACATTTATCATATCATGGTGTATAAAGGATAGTTGAAACACCCGTTTTTGTCTAGGAGGAACCGGCATGAAATGCACAAAATGTGGTACGGAAAATCCCAAAGGTAAAAGTGTCTGCAAGAAATGCGGCGCTTTCCTCTACTCGGCGAATCCCAACAACCGGGTCCCCCTGACACGCGAGCAAAAGAAGGAACGCCGCAAGGCGCTCGTGAAAGGCAGTGCCCTGGGCTGTTTCTGGTCCGCGCTCGTGATCATCGGCATGTTTGTCGTTCTGGGCATCCTGAGCTATTTGCTGGTCCGGTTTGTCATCCCGGAAGATTTCTTCTCCGATACCACGGTCACATCCATCACCGAATCAATATCCGAATCGGCCAGAACAACCGGCTGATCGGCTGTCAATACCGGATTGAACCGGAATTCCTGTGTCGCAGCCCGGTCTTGACCGGCGGCGGCCATCGCCTGGCGGCAGAGGACCAGCTGGCTGTCGACATGCGGCTTGCCGCGCCGGTCAATTCGCCCGTAAAGACCGTCCGGCTGCATCTGGCGGGCTTTGTCGGTATCATTCAGCTGGATGTCCAGCACATCCATGATCCGCTGCCGGATCGTCGGCGAATCAATCGGGAACATCAGCTCGATCCGCCGGTCCAGGTTCCGGGGCATCCAGTCGGCGCTGGACAGGAACAGGTCCTCCTGGCCATCATTATAAAAATAAAAGATCCGGCTGTGCTCAAGGAACCGTCCGACAATGCTGCGGACCGTGATATGGTCCGACAGGCCCGGCACGCCCGGCCGCAGGCAGCAGAGGCCGCGAACGATCAGGTCGATTCGCACGCCGCTGCGCGATGCTTCATAGAGCCGGTCGATCAGGGCCGGATCGACCAGGGCGTTGACCTTGATGATGATCCTGGTTTTGCGGCCTTCGCGGGCCAGCCGGATTTCCTGCTCGATCCGGCGGTCCACTTCCCGCCGCAGCCAGAAAGGCGCCAGAATAAGCTTGCGCCAGGAATCCGGCGCCGAGTAGCCGGAGATCATGTTGAAAATGGCCGAGGCGTCCGCGCCGATGCTTTCCGAACAGGTCATCAGCCCCATGTCGGTATAGAAGTTAGCTGTTATGTCATTATAATTACCCGTGCTGAGATGGACATAACGACGAATGCCATCTTCGTCCCGTCGGACGACCAGCGTGATCTTGCTGTGGGTTTTGAGGCCTACAACGCCGTAAATG
>JAEXPB010000147.1 GCA_023438965.1 Bacillota bacterium
GAGGCAGGAATGGACGACACTCGCGACCCGAAAGCCAAGTCCCTTTACAAAGCGCTCCGGATGCTGGACTATTTTGACGACAGCCATCCGGAACGCGGTGTTTCCGAATTGGCTCTCCTGACCGGCGAACTGAAGAGCACGGTCCATAACATCCTGCAGACCTTCGTACTGGCCGGATTTGTCCAGAAGGACCCAGCCGGCGGCAGTTACCGCCTGGGCGAGAAGATCCTGCAACTCAGCAACACCTATTACCAGAGCAATCCGGTTTTCCAGAACATCAAGCAGGACATGCAGGCTATCAGCGAAAAGACCGGCGAGACGCTTTACTTCGTCACGATCACGGAGTTGGAAGTGCTCTACATCGAGTCGGCTTTTCCCAGCCGATCAATGCCGGCTGGCCGGATCATGGGTTTCCGGGCGCCGCTGTATTGTACCGGCGTCGGCAAGGCGATTCTGGCCTACCAGTCGGAAGACGCAGTCAACCAGGTGATTGATCGTGGCCTGACCGCCTTTACCCAGGCCACAATCACCGAAGGCGGCGCTTTGCGGGATGAACTGCGCCGGATCCGCCAGCGCGGTTATGCAATCGACAATATGGAGCACGAATACGGTATCCGTTGCGTGGCAGTGCCTTTGGTCAACAAAGCCGGCAGCTGCCGGTATGCCGTCAGCATAACAGGGCCGTCGCTGCGGATGACCGACGACCGGATCGTCGACTATGCCATTTTGCTGCAAAAACAACTGGCTCATTATGCCGGCCGGCTGTAGGCAAGTCCGCTGATTCAGGCGATTGTTTTGACGCTGCCGCGTTCGACCAGGGTGGTTCCGATTTCGATCTTGACAAATTCCTCGACGCTTTCGTTGATCCGGCTGACCAGGCGGTCGACCGCCAGCATGCCCAGCCGCTCTTTCGGCACATGGATCGTCGTCAGCGGCGGCTCAAAGACGGTCGTCAGCGCCAGATTATCAAAACCGACGACCGATATGTCGTTTGGAATCTTGTAACCGGCTTCTTTGAAGGCTTTGACCGCACCCAGGGCGAGCAGGTCGTTTTCGGCGAAGAAAGCCGTCGGCAGCTTGATCTTGCGGGCCAACAGGGCTTTGGTGGCCTGATAGGCCGACTCGATGCTGGAACCGACCACCAGGACCTGATCCGGATCGAAAACCAGATTGTTGATCCGCAGGGCTTTCTGATAGCCTTCGAAACGTTCGGCGAAGTTGTTGATGTCAAAGCTGCTTTTCAGGTAACCGATCTGACTGTGCCCGCAATGGGCCAGATAATTGGTCGCCTCATAGGCGCCCTGGACGTTGTTGATGACGACACAGTCGTACTTGAAGCGCTCGAAATAGCTGTCCAGAACAACGAGCGGCAAGGATGTGTTGTTGAAGATGGCCAGGTCGGTGGTGAACATTTCGGTGGCCAGGACGATGATCCCGTCGCAGGAATCCTGGTCGATGTGATTCAGCTGGGCGGATGGATCGGCCTGCCCGTTGACATAGGTGACCAGCAGATTATAACCGTGCTTGCGGCAACCGGTATTGACGCCTTCCATCATCTGGGAAAAGAAGGCATGTTCGTCATAGGAAAGGTTGGTCTTGTCGTGTTTCCGGTAAATAATCAGAACGATGTTATGCCGGGCTGGCTGGCTGCGCTGCGGCATCATTTCTTCGCAGCCCCATTCTTTCAGCAAGTTGAATACCTGCTGGCGGGTCGCTTCGCTGACGCCGGGCTTGTCGTTCAAAACCAGTGAAACGGCTGCCGGGGACAGATTGAGCTGACGGGCGATATCCTTTGCTTTAACTTGAGCCATATGTGGCACCTTTCCCGGATTGCGCCGATAAACACTAAATATCTTCTTACTTATAGTGCCAGAAAATGAGCACAAATGCAATAGATTTTACTTGAATTACTAAAGTGTTCAGCTATATACCATCTATATTTTAGAAACATGTGCTGAAGATAAACTAAATATTTAGCAAATGTGTATAAACTGGACACATTATTTGTGCAACTGTGTAAATATGACTCATTATAAACAAATACTTTGTACACACTATTGACGAATTGAGAAAAGCGATCTATAATCAAAATTAAGTTGAAATACTAAATTGAACTTGAATTGTTTAGGATAACATGATCGAAGAGTAACACGGAGGTGATGAACCGGAACCCCAACCCCAAGCAAGCGATCAATGAAGCACATGCATCATTCAGCCGGCTGTCAGCTGGCAACCCAAAAGAGAGGAATATCCATGAAGAAAGCAATTGCCCTGTTCCTTGCCATCTTTATGCTTATCGGGCTGGCCGCCTGCGCCGGCACACCGACCACGACGACAACCGCCGCCACAACCAAGGCCGGCACAACCGCCGGTACAACTGCCGCGGCAACCACAGCCGCCGCCACAGTCCCGAAGACCGCCAAAACGATCAAATTCTTGTCCATGTGGGCGGAAGACGCGGAAAACAGCAAGCTGATCCTGGACTTGACCAAGGATTACCAGAAAGATTATCCGAATTTCAAAGTTGAATTTGAAATGGTTCCCTCCACCGACCTGATCCAGAAATTGCAGCTCTATTTTGGCTCGAATGCCACGCCTGACCTGTTCGCGACCGGCGGTTCCATCTCCACCCTGATCAAAACCGGCGAACTGCAGAACATTACCAAGGCCTTCACCGCACTTGGCATTATGAATATCTTCGATGACGGCGCCTTGGCTTTTGATATCAAGAAGGGTGAAAACACCGATTTGTACACACTGCCGATGGGCATGAACATTGAAGGCTTCTGGTATAACAAGAAGATTTTTACCGACAACAATCTGAAAGTGCCGACCACCTGGGACGAATTCCTGACCGTCTGCGCAACCCTGAAGGGCAAGAACATCCAGCCTCTGGCCGTCGGCGGCAAGGATCGCTGGCCGATCACCCGTTATCTCTATGCCTACATCATGCGCGACATGGGCCCGGACGCCCTGACCGACGCTCGTGCCGGCAAGATCCAGTTTACTGACGCCGCCTTTGCCAAAGCAGCTCAGAACATGGTCGACATGGTCAACAAAGGTTACTTCGGCCAGGGTATCAACTCCCTCGACCTGAACACCACCGTCTCCATGTTCTTCGCCAGCCAGATCGCCATGCTCTATAACGGCAGCTGGTTTGTCGGCGATCTGAACAATACCGAAAAGAACGTCCTGGGCACGGATGGCGTCGGCTTCTTCCCGGTCCCGACCGTCGCCGGCGGCAAAGGCAAGATCACCGATTACAACGTCAACACCGGCAACAGCCTGGCCCTCAGTGCCAAGAAATATGACGCGCAGCTCGCTGACTGGGCCAAGTTCGTCTTCACCCGCATCGGCCAGAAAGCCATGGACAATTACGGTTCCCTGAAAGGCTACAAAGCCACGATTGATGAAAGCAAACTGAAACCCTACACCAAACTGCTGTTCGCGGAAATGAAGAAAATTCAAGGCGCCGGCACCTGGTTCGAATTCGGCTTTGACACCACCACCACCCAGCTGGCCCTGAACAACGGACAGCTCCTGGTCCTTGGCAGCCTCTCGCCGGCTGACTACTTCAAGCAGCTCGGTGAATCCTGGACCGCTAACAAGCCAAAGTAATATAATTAACCTGACCTGACAATCCGTCCATCCAAGTGCCGTGACACAGGCCACAGTCGGAATGGCTGTGGCCTGTTCCAGCCAAAGCGAGGTTCGTATGCAACGAGTATTCGGGGATAAAAAAGCCATCGCCCTGTTCGTCCTGCCGGGGTTGTTCATCTATCTGGCCATTGTCGTGGTGCCCCTGGTGTGGTCCATGTATTATTCGTTCTTCGAAGGGATGCCTGGCCAGCAGTTTGTCTGGAACGGCTTGAAAAATTACGGCAAAATGTTCACCGACCGCAAATTTGTCACCAGCCTGGTGGTCACCCTGAAATATGTCGGCATTGTCGGCATCGGCCAGGTGCTGTTTGGCGGCCTGGCCGCTTTCCTGATCCATTTTGGCTCCCGCGGCAAGACCGCCCTGGCCCGCACCATGATTTTCATTCCGGTCATCCTGCCGGTGGTTTCCGTCGGTCAGCTCTGGAGCAAGATCTACGCCATTGTCCCGCAGTACGGCCTGCTGAACAGCCTGTTGGCCGGCGTCGGCCTGCCCGGCCTGGTCCGCGAATGGATCGGCATCCCGTCCACAGCCCTGGGCGCCCTCTGTGCCCAGGACATCTGGAAAGGCATGGGCTTCTATGCGATCATCATCTACGCCGGGTTGATCGACATTCCGGAGGAGATCATGGAGGCGGCGCGGATCGACGGCGCCCGGCCGCTGGCGATGTTCCGGCACATCCT
>JAEXPB010000156.1 GCA_023438965.1 Bacillota bacterium
AGATCAATCCCGTCCAGACCGATCCGGCTGGCAGCGGCGGCCCATTCGCCGACGGTCATCGTACCGCCGATCATCTCCCGGAACAGGGATACCGGCAAACAACTGACTTTCATCGGCTCAACTCCTCTCAGACAGTTTCAGCATGCGGACCGTATGCGGCTTCAACTCCAGAACCAGCTCTTGCTCAAATTGGCCCAGCTCCCTTTTCGCCCAGAGGTCGCGCGCCGTCACCGTCTGCGGCAGCGGCAACTTCATGACGGCGGTCGTTTCGCCGATGTTGAAGAATCCGACCGCAGTTGAACCGTCAGCCAGCGGCCGACGGTATATTTTGGTATGCTCCGCCAGCGAAAAGTCATCCTGGCGGGTGCGGGTTTCGACAGCACAGACCGCGCCGCGGCCCAGCGCATCCTGGTTGATCGCCAGGATTTCTTCATTGCAGTACAGGGCCAGTTCAAAGGTCGTGATCTTCGACAAGTCGCAGCTGAGCTGGATCGGCGAGGGGAACAGCGCGCGGATCGAGAAGGCGAGCAGTTGCTCATCCTCAGTCAGCTGGCAGTTTTTGTACCCTCGGGTGACGAAATCGATGATCCGGCCGGTTTCCAGCATATCAAGGTCGAAATAGTGGCCTTGAACGCAGTGGCGGCTCCATTCATCCGCTTCAAAACAGATTTGGCGGACCGTGCTCCACCGATCGACCGAATCGGTATTATGCCGGTAGGAGCAGCAGTTCTGTTGCCAGTAGTCTATTTGCGCCGGATCGGCGCGGACTGTCACGCAGAAGGCGATGTCCCGGTCGGCCTTGAGCAGCTCCTGCTTCATCAGATCGGCATTTTCCTTGTCGGTGGGCCGCCAGTCATACTTCAGGTAATCGACACCCCATTGGCACCACTGCCGGACATTATTGGCTTCACAGCGTTCCAAGCCGATCGGGAAGGCAGCGGTCGGATAACGTGGATCCGGTTCACCGCGCGTGCAGCCCGGCAGCTCGGGGTAGCCTTCCGGCCGGCCCCAGGCCTGGCTCATCGGGGTCGAATAGATGCCGCCCTTCAGACCCAGGGCGTGGATCGCCGCGTACATGGCGGCCATGTCCGGGAATTTCGCATTCGGCTGGATCGCGTCATATTCGCCGCCGTACGCGCCCTGCCAGCTGGAGTCGACATTGACATATTGATAGCCGTAACTCGATAGCCCGGTGCTGACCAGCAATTCGGCCGCCTGAAGAACCAGATCCTGCGTGACATACCAGCCGAATGCGTTCCAGCTGGTCCAACCGAGCAGCGGCGTCCGGCAGGCATGGTCCGCGGCGATATCCAGGCGAATCGGCCGGATATCCGACCCCAGGCTGTTCGTTGCGGTAATGACCAGGTCATATTGCCCGGGCTCCCTGGCGGTACCGGTGATGAGGCCCCGGTCGGCATCCAGGACAAGGCCGTCCGGCAGGATGGGTGAGACCTGGAAATGCAGCGGCCGCTCGCCGGTGGTCGGAATCGTAAAAAGGAAAGGTTTCCGCGGTGATGCGCCGTAAACGGCGGGGGCATGGATCCGGGGTTTACCCTCTTTAAAAGCGGCAGGATAGGCTAGTTCGATGGTTGGCATAATCATACCTCCGACTATGGATTTTCTCTATAATCAATAAACCATGTTTCGCTTGCCGGGGACATTGACAAAGCATACATCTGTATAGCAAAATCATACTATACAGGATACTCGTCTGGAGGTAGGCCATGCTGCGGTCGATACTGGTGGCGACCGATTCTGATCCGGTCTTTACGATCGAGCAGTTCGGCAACGAGGATGTTTCGGAAAAGGCGCATTGGGGGCCGGGCCAGCGGGACTACTGGATCATTCATTATGTCAGCCGGGGCAAAGGCTATTTTAATGGCCACCAGGTCACCGATAACCAGTGTTTTCTGATCGCGCCGGATGTCCCGCATGTCTATTTTTCCGATACCGACGATCCCTGGCAGTATTATTGGGTGGTCCTCCGGGGAACCGGCGTCGACCGGCGGATCCAGGATCTGCGCTTCGATCCGGAAACGCGCATCGGCACCGACACCCGGCATCGCCAGATCATCGCCCTGTTCGATTTCATCTTCAAAAACCATGAAGGAACGGTGCCGAATGAATTCGGCCGGGCTTGCTTCGATATGCTATTATCATACCATGACCAGCGGCAACCAGGACTGGACCAGCTTGACGGCGGCATCGCCCGCAAACATGTGGATAAGGCGCTGGCCTATATCCAGATCAATTACTGCCATCCGATCCGGATCCAGGATGTCGCCGATTTTGTGCACCTCGACAACCAGTATCTGCATAACCTGTTCCAGAAACAGCGGCATGAATCACCAAAAAAGTACCTTAACCAGGTCCGGATCGGCAAAGCCTCCGAAATCCTGCTGCGCACGACGCTTTCGGTCACCGAGGCGGCCAATTCCGTCGGCTATGCCGATCCTTGCCAGTTCTCCCGCTTCTTCAAGAGCCAGACCGGCTGGTCGCCGCAGGCGTTCCGCGAAAAGTTCCGCCAGACTTAAGTCAACATGTCAAGGCCTGCTGGAGCCTTGTTGTCCCGAGCAGACAGCCTGGCCGTAAAATAGGCTATACTGAGATTAATAGATCCCGCCGCCATTTTCGCGTGAAGGGGAGATCAACTTGAACACCGCGCTGTCCGCGCTGCGCATCAATTTCCTGTACGTCGACCGCTATTCGTTCGGCCGGACCTGGACTTATCCGACCAGCCATATTCCGTATTGCATGCTGCGTTACATCATAACCGGGACGGCTGAATTCGTCATCAACGGCGATGCTTTCCCGGTACGCGCCAACGAAATCATCTACGTCCCTGAAGGCTGCAGCCTGTCCTGCCAAGCTCGCGAGGACAATTTCACTTTCATCAGCATCCGTTTCCATGTGTCGGTCCGCCTGGCCAGCGCGGACATCCTCGGCGACTATTTCGGTATACAGCGAGTGACGGCCTGCGATGATCCCAATGTATTCCAGTATTTTGCAGAAGTTCTGAAAAGCGCCCAGATGAACAGTCAGAGCAAGATTTTCCGCATCCGCGGCAATCTGGAGCTGATCATCGCCTATCTGGCTGAAAAAACCAACCGGGCCGAATTCGATGAAAAACAGATCACCGATGCTTCTTACAGTATCGAAAGCATTCGCCGGCGGGTATCCGAGTCCGCTTCGAAGCAAGATTCCCGCATCCAGGCGGTGGTGGACTACCTGGTTGCCAATCCATCCTTGAACCTTGATACCGCCAGGCTCTGCGAGCTGGCTAACATGAGCCATACTTCGCTGCGCCGCAGTTTCAAGGCGCATACCGGAAAAACGCTGAATGATTTCATCAAGGATTTGCGCATGATGACCGCCGCCCGCCGGATCCTGGTTACTGAGGAGCGAATTGCCGCGATTGCCTATCAGTTGGGTTTTGCCGATCCCAATTACTTTGCCCGGAAATTCCGGGAGGTATTTGGCGTATCGCCTCAGCAGTACCGCAAGACAGCGCGGGAATGACCGGCTGCCGCGGTTGAACCGCCAGGTCCGGTAAATCACCACAATACAACCGTATAATGGGCGTTTTGTGCTATTTATGGGCAAATCCTGATCTACGCAGTTGAAACTCCTCTACCTATAATGAAGCCATCAGGTGGATTCACGTTGAATTTGCCGATCATGAGGAGGAGAAACAATGAAACGGAAAAACAGATTGGTTGCGGTCCTGATTATCGCGGTTCTGATGACCGCCCTGATCGCCGGTTGCGGCAACGCACCAGCGACGACAACCGCCCAGCCAGCCACGAGCGCGGCGGCCACAACCACCGCGGCAGCAGCAACCACCGCTGCAGCCACCACAGCCAAACCGAAGCTGAGCGGCAACATCACCTTCTGGCATTCCTTCACCCAAGGCGGCCGGATGACCTCGATCCAACAGTCCGCCGACGATTTCACCAAGGCGAACCCCGATGTCAAGATCACCATCCAGACTTTCTCCTGGGCCGACTTCTACACCAAATGGACCACCGGCCTGTCGACCGGCAGCGTCCCGGACCTAAGCACGGCATTGCCCAACCACGTGGTCGAGATGATTGACGCCGAAGCGATCATTCCCCTGGACGACATGATCAACACCATCGGCCGCGACCGTTTCTACGCGGCGCCGCTGGCCGAAGCCACCCTGGCCGGCAAGACCTATGCGGTTCCGATCTACTCCCATGCCCAGGTCATGTGGTACCGCAAGGATCTTCTGAAGAACGCCGGCCTGCCGATTCCGACCACTTGGGACGAATTGTACGCCGCCGCCAAGAAAATCAACAGCGCCGATGTCTACGGCTGTTCCGTGCCGCTGGGCCTGAACGACATGATGGCCACCCGCTACCTGAATTTCTATGTGCGCAGCGCCGGCGAGACACTCCTGACCAAGGACGGCAAGGCCAACCTGACCAGCCAGGCCGTGATCGACGGCATTAACTACTGGGTCAAAATGTACAAGGAAGTGTCGCCGAAGGACTCGATCAACTTCAATGTCCTGGACCAGGCCACCCTGTATTACCAGGGCAAGAACGCCTTCGACTTCAACAGCGGCTTCCAGATCGGCGGCGTCAACACCAATACGCCGGCCCTGCTCGATCAGATCGACTGCGCGCCCATGCCGACGATCAAGAAGGGCGACAAGCAAGTCGGCTACGAAACCTCCAATATCCCGATGGTCGTCTGGAAAGCTTCCAAGAATCCGGCCGTCTGCAAATCCTTCATCCAGTTCCTGTATGAACCGGAACGCTATATCAAGTTCCTGCAGTCCGTCCCGGTCGGCATGCTGCCGGCGCTAAAGGAAATCACCAGCAATGCGACGTTCCTGGCTGACCCGACGATCCAGAAATTCTCCGGCGCCATGAAGGTCATCAGCGACGCCGTCAACACCGGCACCGCCATCGGCATGGAAAACGGGCCCAAGCCCCAGGCCGGCATCCTGACTTCCCAGCGGGTCATCGAAGGCATGTTCCAGGATATCATCCTGAAGGGCACGCCGGTTGCCGATGCCGCCAAGGCCGCCGAGAACAAGCTCAATACCCTGTTCAAATCCCTGGGCTAAGCATCCATCGCCGATCACCGGCCCCTGCAGAAATCCTGGCGGCGGCAGACGCGCCGCCGCCGGGCATTCCCCCTCCTGAGGCACGAAAATGAGACTGAAGACGAAAAAATTCAATATAACCGGTCTGCTCTTCATCCTGCCCGCCTTGCTGGTCGTCGGTCTGCTGCTCATCTATCCGATCTTTTCCAGCATCTTTTACAGTTTCACATCCAAGCACCTGATCAAGTCCGCCTGGCGTTTTGTGGGACTGGACAATTACCTGGGCATCCTGCAGGATCCGGAATTCATCCATGCTTTCCTGACCTCCATCAAGTGGACCGTGCTGTCCCTGACCGGACAGGTTCTGGTCGGCTTTACCACCGCGCTGGCCCTGAACCGCATCAGGCATTTTTCCGGCCTATACCGCACGATGCTGATCATCCCCTGGGCTTTCCCGACCATTGTTATCGCGCTGTCCTGGAAGTGGATCCTCAGCGGCGTCTATGGCTTCCTGCCCAATCTGCTGGTCCAGCTGGGCCTGTGCGCAAGCAAGCCGGAGTTCCTGAGCAATGCCGATTCGGTTTTCCTGACACTGGTTTTCATCAATCTGTGGTTCGGCGCGCCGCTGATCATGGTCAATGTCCTGGCCGCCCTGCAAACCGTGCCGCGGGACCAGTACGAAGCCGCCCAGATTGACGGCGCCACGACCCTCCAGTCTTTCCGCCAGATCACTTTCCCCCATATCCGCGTCGTAGTCGGCCTGCTGGTCGTCCTGCGCACCATCTGGGTCTTCAACAATTTTGACATGATCTACCTGATCACCGGCGGCGGCCCCTCTGATCTGACCACGACCGTGCCGATCTATGCCTACAGTGTCGGCTGGGGTTTGAAGCAAATCGGCAAGGCGTCCGCTGTAACCGTCCTCCTGTTGATTTTCCTGCTGATTGTCAGTTCGCTCTATTTCCGCTTGATCAATAAATGGGGTGAGGAGGGTGCCTGATATGAAGCATCAAATTCTTAAGAAAGGCATCGTCAGCGGCTCCATATCTTATATCTATCTGAGCCTCCTGGCCATTGTTGCCATTTTCCCGCTCTTTTGGGTCCTGATCAGCTCCGTGAAGAGCAAGGGCGAAATTACCGGCAGTCCGACCAAAATCTGGCCGACGCTGTTTTCCGGTGAAAACTACCGGATCGTCCTGGATAATCTGGGCTTTACTACCAACATCCTGAACAGTGTGATTGTTGCCTTGTCGGTCACGCTGGTAGCGGTCAGCATTTCTGCCCTGGCAGCCTATGGCATCGTCCGTTTCTTTCCGCGGGCCGGCAACCTGATGATGCGCACGCTGATCACGACCTACATGTTCCCGCCGATCTTGCTGGCGGTGCCGTTCTCCATGATCATCGGCAAGATGCGGCTGGCCAATACCCATTTCGGCCTGGTCATTGTCTATCTGTCTTTCTCCGTGCCCTATGCGATCTGGATGCTGGTCGGCTTTTTCAAGACGGTTCCCCTGGAGATCGAGGAGGCCGCTACGGTCGACGGCGCCAACCAGATCACCGTTTTCGGCCGCATCGCGCTGCCGGTCGTGACGCCGGGACTCGTGGCCGTTGCGATTTACACCTTCATCAACGCCTGGAACGAGTTCCTGTTCGCCTTGATCCTGATCAACAGTACGGAGAAGATGACCGTTTCCGTAGCTTTGAAGTCGCTGGAAGGTTCGGAAATCTTCGATTGGGGCACCATGATGGCCGCCTCGGCGGTGGTGGTCATCCCGTCGGTCCTGTTCTTCATGCTGATTCAGAAAAAGATCGCCGGCGGTCTGACCCAGGGTTCCATAAAATAAGGCGTCGTAAAAAATTAGTTGTTCTTTTTCGCAAATGAATGACGAATCTGGTCATTTTTTTGCGAAATTCATAGAACAAGTTATTTTTTACGAACGCCAAGTTAACTACTAGATCATATTTGGGGGTATCATCTCATGAACACGATCGGTTACGCAGTCGTAGGCACCGGCTATTTCGGTGCGGAATTGGCCCGGATCATGGCTGCTCAGGAAGGCGCGCGGATCGCGGCGGTCCTGGATCCGGAAAATGGCGCAGCGGTCGCCCGGGAACTGGGCTGCGCGCTCGAGACGGATTTGGACACGCTTTACAACCGGCCGGATGTCGACGCCGTCATCATTGCCACACCGAATTACCTGCACAAAGAACCGCTTATCAAAGCAGCGGAGCACAAGAAGCCGGTTTTTTGCGAAAAGCCCATCGCCCTGAACTATGCCGACTGCGATGCCATGGTTCGGGCCGCCCAGCGGAATGGCGTCGTCTTCATGGCCGGCCATGTGATGAATTTCTTCGCCGGTGTCCGCACGGCCAAAAGGCTGATCAACGAAGGCCGCATCGGCCGCGTCCTGTATGCCCATGCCTGCCGCAACGGTTGGGAAGAGCCCCAGCCCACGATCAGCTGGAAAAAGATCCGGAGCATGTCCGGCGGCCATTTGTATCATCATATCCATGAACTGGACTGCATTCAATTTCTGATGGGCCCGGCTCAAACCGCCACCATGGTCGGCGGCAATGTCGCGCACCAGGGCGAGCAATTCGGCGATGAAGACGACATGCTGCTGCTGACGCTGGAATTCGGCAATGGCACCTTTGCGACCCTGGAGTACGGTTCGGCTTTTCGCTGGCCGGAGCATTATGTATTGGTCGAGGGGACCGAGGGCGCGATCAAGCTGGACATGTGCCATGTCGGCTTGACCTTGAAAACGCCGCAAGGGGACGAGCACTTCCTGGTACACGAATCCCGGGCGGAAGATGAGGACCGGACCCGCATTTACCAGGGGCTGGAGATGGATGGCGCGATCATGTACGGCAAGCCGGGACGGAAACCGCCGCTGTGGCTCCGGAGCATCATGCAGAACGAGATGACCTACTTTAACAATCTGCTGCACGGCGCGCCGGTCGACGATGAATTCCGGCCGCTGCTCAATGGCTCCGCCGCCCGTGCCGCCATTGCTA
>JAEXPB010000167.1 GCA_023438965.1 Bacillota bacterium
GACCTCGAGTCCATCAACCGTGCCAAAGCGGAGCTGGGATTGGAAATATCCGCCCTGTGCACCCGGTTCGTCAACCTGTGCGATGCCAGCCGCCATCCGGAATACCTGGCCGGCTTGCAGGAGACGATTGCCGTGGCACAGCGCCTGGGCTGCCCGACCATCATCTCCCAGGCGGGGAACGAGCTGCCCGGCGTGCCGCGCGAACAGCACCACGCCGCCATTGTCCAGGGACTGCGCCAGTGTGCGCCCATGCTGGAGGCGGCCGGCCTGACCCTCGTCCTCGAGCCGTTGAATACGACCGTCAACCACAAGGGGTATTACCTCTGGAGTTCGCAGGAAGGTTTCGATATCGTTGATGAAGTCGGCAGCCCGCATGTCCGCCTGCTTTTCGACATCTACCACCAGCAGATCATGGAAGGCCACCTGATCAGCCATATCGTGCCCAATATCGACAAAATCGGCCATTTCCATGCCGCGGGCAATCCGGGCCGCCATGAGATCACATCCGGCGAGATCAACTATGTGGCCGTTTTTCAGGCCATCCGGGCTACCGGCTATGAAAAATACTGCGCGCTGGAATACAAACCGGCGCTGCCGATTCCGGACAGCCTGCAGCGCAGCATGGCGCTGATCCGGCAGTCGGCGGCCGATGCGGCTCCGGCCGAAGCGCCGGCTAAAGACCCGGTTTATCCGCAAGCCGGCGGTTGATCCGCCAGACCAGGAAGGTCAGCCAGGGCGAAGCCTGCTTTTTCTGGGCGAATTCCCAGCCGTTCCAGGCCTGCCAGACCGATTCCGGCGTGAAAAGGCCGTCCGGCCCGGCCTTGGCGTTGATCACCGCCAGCATATCGGCGAAACGGCTGTCGGCGCGTGCCATGGGCGACAAGGACAAAACGTCGGCGACATGCAGGATATCGTACCAGACCAACGGGGCTTTCAGCTTGCGGAAATCCGTGCCCATATAGAACTGGAAGGGATGCTCCTCCCGGCTATGCTGCCAGCGGCTGAGCAAAGACTCCACGCCGGCGCGCGCCGGCGGGCTGTCGCACCAGTCCGGCAGCCGCAGCAGCAGGGCGGTCATCAGGAGCGTCGCATACGGGCAAGGGTCATCCTTGCGGCCCGGCCCCCGGAATTTGCCCAGTTCCGAAGAAACCGCGCACGGCCAGCCGTTCTCCCGTACCAGGCCCCGCAGATGTTCCAGGCCAGCCTGGACTTCCGGCCGGCTGCCCCGGCCCATCCGGCAAAGGATATCCAATTGCCGTGGCGCGTCGCAAAGCGCCCAGGCCCAGTGCTCCTGCCCGTCACCGCCGAAATGGACCGGCACGGCGGTCGGCAGGCGGGGAACGCCTTCGGCGGACAGATGGGCCAGGATGCGGTCCAGCACATCGCCCAGGCCATCGTCGGTGCCGGTCAGGCCAAGGTCGGCCAGAAAAGATAGTTTGTGGTAAAGCTGGCCGGCGCTTTTATGGCTGTTCAGGACCGTGCCCGGCCAGCCCTGCAATTCGGCCAGCAAGCCGCGGATCTGCGGATGAGCGAGCATTTCGGCCCGCGCCGCCAGAACCTGCGGTTCGTCCGGCGGCATACCAACCAAATCAAGCATCGCCCGGTAGCGGATCCAGGGGTCGGGTTGCCGCAGCAGATAAGCCAGATTTTCCATGGGAATCACCCGTTCAGCGCTGTGTGGACTCGCGGGCGATCAGCTCGGTGTTGAGGAGCAGGTGGCGGGCCGGCGCCTTCGGGTCGCGGATCTGCTCCAGGAGGAGATCGCAGGCGTAGGAACCGAGTTCATAACGGGGCTGGTTCACCGTCGTGATCGACGGATCGCACATCAGGGAGATTTCGGTGTTGTCGAAGCCGACGACCGCCAGGTCCCGCGGTACGTTGATGCCCAGTTTCTTGGCCGACTTGATGACCGCGGCGGCGATGACATCGGAAACAGCGAAAATCGCATCCGGCGGATTGGGCAGCCGCAGCAGGCTTTCGGCCGCACCGAGCGCCAGCGAGTAATTGACGTCGGCGATATTGACGATCCATTCGGGGCTGACCGCGATGCCCTGCTCAGCCAGGGCCTGGCCATAGCCCTCCTGGCGGTCGCGGGCATATTTGAAGTTCAGGCCGGCATTCAGCAGGGCGACCTTGCGGTAGCCCAGGGAATGCAGGTACTGCACGGCCTTGCGCGCCGCCTGGACGTTGTCGATGCTGACATAGGAATAATCGAGTCCCTCGATATATTCGCAGCACTGGACGATCGGGTAGTTGCGGCCCGCCGCCATGAAGATCTCCGGGCTGGGCAGCGGTTCGAGCGTCACCGCGCCGTCGACGACGCGGTTCTTGAGCAGGTTGATATACTCCTCGGTCCGGCGCGGGCTGGACATCGACTGGCAAAGCAGGACTTCATAGCCGTGCTTGTAGGCATTGTTCTGGAAGCCATGGATGATTTCGCTGTAAAAAGGATTGGAGATCCGGGGCACGATCATCAGCAGGATGCTGGTGCCGGCTTTCGGGCTGGTGCGGCTGCCCTGGTCGATATTGTAGTCCAGCTTCTCGACGGCGTCGATCACCAGCTGCCGCTTCTCGGGCGAGACCGGCCCCTTGCCACTCAGGACCCGTGACACGGTGGCGATGGAGACGCCGGCTTCGTTGGCTACATCCTGGATCGTTACAGTTTTCACGCTTGTCATCTCGCTTCCGCGTTTGTAATGCCTAAATTATAGTGTTTTCAACGGATCAAGGCAATGGGCGGCAATGGATGGACCGATACGACAAATTCTAAATGGAGACAGGTCATTTGGGGATCAGGATAGCGTCATGAAATTCGGCCTGTCCGCAAACGAACTGCTTTCACAGAGGGTTTCTGTGTATAGATGTGTGATCCATAATTGTTGGCAACGCCTGGGTTGTCGAATCAAGCGGCTTTCCAGGTGTTTGGTTAATATGGACAATAAATGATGGAAATGGTTAGAATAAGAGAAAGTGGGCTCATTAATTCCATTAATTCCGTTACTTAAATATTTTCATTCCTCATATTGACAGCTGAATATATATATATATATA
>JAEXPB010000189.1 GCA_023438965.1 Bacillota bacterium
GGTTTATAGCGCGACGCTTCGACGCGACCGGCTGGTTCCGGACCGAGCATGACGGGCAGCGCTGGTGGCTGGTCGACCCGGACGGCTATGCCTTTTTCTCCCACGGCGTCTGCTATGGCACCCGCATGGGGGAATTCGGCTGGTATACCGGTATGGAAGAATTCTATCTGAACGCACCCAAGCTCGAAGACCCGCAATACCGTGACGCCTTTACCCATCCCGGCCTGATCGCCGAATATGTCAAACGCCATGGCGTCACCGAGCGTTCCGAGGAATGGATGTTCAATCCGGCGCGAGCCAATATGATCCGCGTCTTCGGGGATAACTGGTGGGAAGCCTGGCGTGCCATCGCCGTGCGCCGTTTCCAGGACTGGGGCGTCAACACCACCGGCGTCGGCATCGTCAATTTCATCGACGAGCGCCTGGAAGACTTCCTGCGGCTGTCGCAGCTGCCTTATGCCGTCACCCTCAAACGCTTCCCGGTGACCGAGCATTTCATTTTCCGCGATTTCCCGGATGTCTTCGCGCCGGAATATGCCGCGAACAGCCGGACTTTCGCCGCGAATGAACTGGCCCGCTATAGCCAGGATCCGTACCTGATCGGTTATTTCCTGCATAACGAGCCGGAATGGATGTTCCAGCTCGATTGCTGCCTGGCCTGGGAACTGCTGGTCAAGGACGAGCCGCTCAGCAGTCGCCGGCACCTGGCTGATTGGCTGCGCCAACGTTATGCGGATGTGGCGGCTCTCAACGCGGCCTGGGGCACGGCGTTGCCGTCGTTCGAACACCTGCTCGAGCCGCTGCCCAGAAGCACGGTCCTTTCAGAGCACGGCCAGGCCGACCTGCAGGAATACGAACAGCTGCTGATCGACGCCTTCGGACGCATCCCGATGGCCGCCTGCCGGGAAGTCGCACCGCATCACCTCTGCCTGGGCCTGCGCTACTCGCATATGAACGACAAGATCCTGCAGAGCTGCAAGATGTTCGACGTCCTGTCCTTCAACTGCTACAGCAAGCATCCGGAAGACAGCCTGGCGATCGCCCGCGCCGCCGGCAAGCCGATGTTGATCGGCGAATGGCACTTCGGTGGTCCGGATAACGGGCTGCTGCGTACGGCATTGCTGTCCGCCGCGTCGCAAGAGGAGCGGGGCAAGGCCTACAAGCGTTACCTGCAGACCGTCGCCGCTGATCCGGGCTGTGTTGGCGCGCATTACTTCGAGTATAACAACCAGACCCTGATGGGCCGCTTTGACGGCGAGCACATGGCGCACGGCCTGATCGACTGCACGAACCTGCCCTATCCGCATATGGTGGCGGCGATCAAGGACTGCAGCGGGAACCTTTATGACATAATGACCGGTGCCCGGCCGCCCTACAACGAACCAATCGAGTACCTGACGCCGGCGTGGTGACCAGCCTGGAGGTTGATATGCTGCAACACCTGGAGATCCGGCTCGCTTTACCGGGCGATGCTGATGATATTTATCGAATCAACCGGGACAGCCTGGGTTACGACTTCCCGCTGGAACTGACGCGTGAACGCCTGGCCGCTGTTCTGGCCAGCGACGCCAGCCGGATTTATATTGCCACGGTCAATCAACAGGTAGCCGGTTATGTTCATGCCGCCGATTATGACTGTACGTATTCCGAATCCCTGAAAAATATCATGGCCCTAGCCGTGGATCCAGCCTGGCAAGGGCAGGGAATCGGTCGTGCTTTGCTGGCTTCTGCGGAAAATTGGGCGCGCCAGTCTGGCTGCTGCGGCATCCGGCTAGTTTCGAGCTCCAGCCGCACCGGAGCGCATCAGTTTTATCTCCGGTGCGGTTATGTTAATCGGAAGGAACAGAAGAATTTCGTCAAGTTGTTTGCAGCAGACCAGCCTTAAGTTTGACCTTTGCCTTATTGTTAGAAAAGTACAACATGAGATCAGAATATTCCATTGGACAAGCGACTCCTGCCGGTTATGATAATTCTGAATAATCAGAGAGGAAGTGTCGTTTTATGCTGCAGCTTTCACCCCGACAGGTTCATCTGGATTTCCATACTTCCGAATTGATTCCGGATGTGGCGGCCGACTTTGACGCGGCGGCTTTCGCCCAGACCATGCAGTCCGCCAGCGTCAGCTCGGTAACGGTTTTTGCCCGTTGCCATCACGGCTGGCTATACTATCAGGATACCCGGTTCCCCGAGTTGGTCCATCCGCACCTCGGCGGCCGCAACCTGCTGCTGGAACAGGTGCGGGCCCTGCATGACGCAGGCATCCGGGCGCCGGTCTACATCACCGTGCAATGGGACTACCAGTCGGCGACCACCCGGCCGGAATGGCTGGTTCGCAAGGCAGACGGGTCGCATGAAGGCAAACCGTTCAACGAACCCGGCTTCTACCAATCGCTTTGCGTCAATACCGGTTACGTGGATTTCCTGGCGCTCATCACCCGCGAGGTCTGCACTGCGCTGGGATCGGAACTGGACGGCGTTTTCTACGATATCGTCGGCATCCGCCCCTGCTGGTGCGCCGCCTGCCGCGCCGAGATGAAGCAGCTGGGGATCGACACCACCGACGACCTGGCGGTACGGGCTTTCACCAAGCAGGTCCTGGACCGTTTCAAGCGCCGGATGACCGCCGTCGTCCGGGAATACAGCGCGGACTGCACGATTTTCTACAATGCCGGCCACATTGGGCCCTGCACGAAAAGCAGCGCCGAAACCTTCTCGCATTTCGAGCTGGAAAGTCTGCCCAGCGGCTCCTGGGGTTACCTGCATTTCCCGGTGACCGCCCGCTATGCCCGCAAACTCGGCCTGGATTGCCTGGGCATGACCGGCAAGTTCCATACCAGCTGGGGCGATTTCCATTCGCTGAAGAATCAGGCGGCGCTGGAATTTGAATGCTTCCGCATGCTCAGTTACGGCTTCGCCAGCTCGATCGGCGACCAGCTGGAGCCGAACGGCCGGCCGAATCCGGCGACCTATCGGCTGATCGGCCAGGTCTATAGCCGCTTCGCCGCCTGCGAGCCCTGGGGGAGACCGTCCGTCCCGCTGGTGGAAGCGGCCGTGCTGACCCCGGAGGACGATCTGCATGAGCATATTCTGCCGGACAGCATCATGGGTGCGGCCCAGATGCTCGAGGAGCTGTCCCTCCAGTTCGACATCATCGATCCGGACATGGACCTGACGCCTTACCGTCTGGTCATCCTGCCGGATGATTTCCAGGCCAGCGAAGCATTCCAGCAGAAAATCGACGCTTACGTCGCGCAAGGCGGCAGCGTGATCGCCTGCGCCGCCGGCGGATTGTCCGCAGCCAGCCAATATCCGTCCAGCTTCGGGGCTGAATACGCCAGCCTGACCGAAAAGCACCCGGACTTTATTGTGGCGGATGGCCCGTTGGCTACCGGCCTCGAGCCGGATAACGAGTATGTCATCTACAAGCAGGGCGTTGCCCTGCGGCCAGCCGGCGCTTCATCGCTGCTGACCGCCCGCGCACCGTTCTTCAACCGGGCGGGCGATCGTTTCTGCTCGCACTTTTATACACCGTCGGCGAAAGGCGCGGCCTATCCGGCGGCGCTCGAACAAGGCCGCGTGATTCTCTTTGCACACCCGCTGTTCACCCAATACCGGCAGAATGCGCCGGCCTGGTGCAAGCGCCTGGTCGCCAACGCCATCGACCGCTTGCTGCCGCAGCGCCTGATCCGTCACGACGGGCCGTCCACGCTGACCACCAGCCTGCTCGGGCAGCCGCAGGCCAACCGGGTCAACATTCATTTGCTGACCTACATCCCGGTCCGCAAATCGGCGACCATCGACATCATTGAGGAGCGGACTGTCGTGCGGCAGGTGACGCTGGATCTGCACCTGCCCCAGGCGATCCGGTCGGCGCGGCTGGTGCCGGAGAACATCCCGCTCGCCGTCAAGGACGGGCAGGTCACCATACCGGAAATCGACGGTTATGCGATTGTCGAATTGACGGTCGGAGAAGCCTGAACCGCCTGGTCCGGTTGCGATGACCCCGCCACTTGGCTAGCCGGGTCGGAAACAGCGGGGAAATCCGGCCGGAAAGCCCGGATGGCCGTGTCGGTCCGGTTGGCCAGGCTGGCCAGCCATTTCTGGTCCCGGAAACGGGCCCCCAAATGAACTTCCTGACCCAGCTTTTCAAAAAAATGACCGGTAACGGTTCGTGCGGCGGGGCTCTCGATCAACCAGAGCCCCGCTTTTGCCGCTTCCTGAGCCGGTAAATACCATTTGTCCTGCCACTTGCCAAGCAAATGCATTAATCGGCTTTCGCCGTCCCAAATGTTGGTGGCGACGATGCCGGGATGGAAAGCGTTGACGGTGATGCCGTCAGCTTTTAAAACCTCGGCCAGATGCAAGGCCATCATCAGTTCCATCTGCTTGGAAGCGAAATAGGCTGGAAAACCCCGGCTTGACTTATGCAGGATATTGTCCCGGTCCTGGTAGGATTTGCTGATCAGGGAGACAACCGAGCAAGTCCACAGGATTTGCGGCTGGCAGCCTTTTCGAAGCAGCGGGATCAGCTGCCGGGTCAGGTAGTATGGTCCGATATAATTGACGCCAAGCGTCAGCTCGAAACCCTCGGCTGTCTTCAAATGGGAATCTGTATACAAGCCGGCATTGTTGCACAAGACATCGATGCTGGCATAGTGGGAACGAACCTGGCCGACAAAGCGATCAATGCTCTGGATAGAGGACAAGTCCAGCTCAAGCATCCGGACACTGGCCGCCGGATTGGCTTCGGTCAATTTCCGATGCGTTGCCGCGCCTTTTTCCGGATTCCGGTAGGCAAGAATCAACTCATACTGGCTGTTGGCCAGAGCGGCAGCCATTTCATAGCCTAAGCCGCTGGTGGCACCGGTAATCAGGACTACACGACGCATGGTGGACCTCCTTTACGTGAACCGACAGGAAGCTTTCAGCCTTAATATTATACCACGTTGCCGCGCCTGCGTTTACCGCGCCGAAATTGTTATTTTCAAGAATGCGGCTGCTGACAGGATAAACTAATATTTCCCGCATATTGAACTTCAATTTGGTACATTGAAACAAATCCGCGCTCGGATAGAATGAGAGCAAGATCTGGCGGATTATTTTCAACTGCGGGGAGTTTGATATTGTCATGAGGAGCTTGACCAAGCGTATTGCTCATTCCGGTGGCCACCAAGGCAAAAGTGTGCTGACCAGTTTATACCAGTACCGCCATTACTACCTGATGGTTTTACCGGGCTTGCTGTTTTTCGTTGTTTTTCACTACCTGCCGATTTACGGCCTGACGCTGGCCTTCAAATCGTTCATGTACAACAAGGGGATCTGGGAAAGTCCCTGGATCGGCCTGACGAATTTCCGCATGCTGTTCAGCCAGCCAGATTTTTGGGTTTCTTTTAAAAATACGCTGATCATCAGTTTTGGTAAAATATTGACCGGTTTCCCGGTCCCGATCATCCTTTCGCTGCTGATGAACGAGCTGCGGAACCAAAGATTCAAGAAGATCATCCAGTCCATCGTCTACCTGCCGCATTTCCTGTCCTGGGTTATCATTTCTGGCATCATTTTCAGCCTGTTTTCCGTGTCGATCGGTGCGATCCCCCAGATTATGGACGAATACTTTCATGTTCAATTTCCGCGCCTGATCGCCAATCCCAAATATTTCCTGCAGCTGGTCTTCATATCCAATATCTGGAAAAATGCCGGATGGGGCACCATCCTGTATATGGC
>JAEXPB010000232.1 GCA_023438965.1 Bacillota bacterium
GATCATGACCACCGCCTGCAAGGCTCCCGGCGCGGCTTACCGGCTGATGGACATGATGCTGTCCGAAGAAGCGGCGGTCCGCACCCGCATCGGTGTCAAAGGCAAGCAATGGGATACCGCGGACCAGGGCGTGCCCGGCCGTGACGGCGCCCAGTCCCTGTACAAGCTGCTGACCCCGCAGGAGTGGATCCAGGCCAAGACCAACGTGATCTGGGACGTCGAATCGATCTGCTACAGCAACGTCATGAACCATGTCTCCGCCGTCAAGGACAGCAGCGGCTATTATGAAGTCGGCTACTATGCCGGCTTGAAATGCCAGTCCAGCCTGATGAAGACGGTGACCAACGAGCATCTGACCTCGCTGATCATGAGCGGCGAGCAGAGCAAGAAATACGAAGACCTGAAAACCCTGATCACCACCTATGTCAACCAGAACGCCACCCTGTTCATCCTCGGCGACCGGCCGATGAGCGAATGGGACGCCTATGTCGCCGAATTCAAGAAAATGGGCGTCGACGAATATGTCAAGCTGGCCCAGGATGCTTATGATGCGATGAACAAGAAATAATCGGCGGATTGGCAGTCCATAGGATATCCGGATTTACGAAAGCGGGGGCGGATTACTCGTCCACCCCCGCTTTTTGGCGCAGAGAAAAGGCTGTAGCGCAACATGATTTGGCAAAACACGATGCGATTCCCTGCATTTCCGTTTCGAAAAAGACAAATCTGATCAGATTAAACATGGACGAAACAAACCGGCTGCGTCATGCTTATTTATGATAATACAGTCATGACTGTGAAGCTGGAAAGGAATTAAAATGGGATCGGATCAAGCAAATCAACCTGTAACCGGCTGTCTGATGGATGTCAAGCGGTTTGCCGTGCATGACGGGCCCGGCATCCGGACCACCCTCTTTCTCAAGGGCTGCTCCCTGAAATGCATCTGGTGCCACAATCCGGAGGGCATCGCGGCCAAACCGGAACTGGCGTATTATGCCCACAAGTGCATCGGCTGCGGCGAATGCGTGGTCGCCTGCGCCCGGGGTGCACACGAAATGACCGCCAATGGCCATGTCTTCCACCGCGAACGCTGCCGGGCTTGCGGCGCCTGCGAAGCCGGCTGCCTGGGCGAGGCGCTCAAGCTGTTCGGCCGGCCGGTAACCGTGGCGGAAGCGCTGAAGATCGCCCTGGAGGACCGCATCTTCATGGAGCATTCCGGCGGCGGCGTGACGCTCTCCGGCGGCGAGCCGCTCCGGCAGGCGGACTTTTGCTTTGAACTGTTGCGCGCGCTGAAAGCCGAACAGATCTCAACCGCGGTGGATACCTGCGGCCAGGTCGGCTGGGAAGCCTTCGCGAAGGTCCTGCCGGTAACCGACTTGTTCCTGTACGATATCAAGCACATCGACAGCGCCAGGCATCGGGCGCTGACCGGCCAGGGCAACGAGCTCATCCTCGACAACCTGCGGCGGTTGTCGGAAGCCGGCGCGCGGATCGAGATCCGCTTGCCGCTGGTGCCGGGTTGCAACGATGATCCGGCGACCCTGGCCGGCATCGGCCGGCTGCTCGGCGGGCTGCGCATCGAGAAAATGCGCGTGCTGCCCTATCATGCGCTGGCCCGTTCAAAGTACCAGGCGCTCGGCATGCCCGATACGATGCCGGACGCGTCATCGCCGACCGACGACGATCTGAACGCCGCGGCGGCTATCCTGCAAGCGCTGGGCGTTCCGGCGGTGTCCGGCCGTGCGTAGCCCGGGCAGCACGCCGGGAGGGCATCTGATCACACCATCGCCGGCCGGTCAGCCGCAGCGGGCAACTGATACCGAATAGAATAGATCGGCAACTGAAGGAGGCTCCTATGCTTTGGCATCGCTATGACCAGGATCGTGCCGATTTGGACATGTACAGCAGTCCCCGCTTTGCCACCGGCAGCGGCATCGCCGACCGGGAAACCATCAGCCGGGAATTGCTCCGTATCGATGATGAAATGAAGGGGCAGCCGCACCCGCTGATCAAGGCGCGCGCCTTCGCCTTTCTCTTGCAGCATGGCGCGGTTTTCGTCAATCCAAAATGCTGGTTTGGCTTCAACATTGCCGGCATCGGCTTCGGCGTCGCACCTTACGGTTCCAAGAACACCAAAAACGCCGGCCAGCCGGAAAAACCGCTGAATGTGCTCTGCCATCGCTGGCTCCGGGAAATTCCCTGCCCGGAACCGGTTCAGGCCGCGATGGCCAACCTGTGGGAAACCGGCACCGGCAGTTTCTGGGCGGATTACTCCCATTCGGTGCCGGATTGGGACGCCATCCTCAAATATGGCTTCCGCGGCTTGCTGGACCGGGCGCGGACCGCCCGCTGCCGGCGGGAGCGGGAAGGCACGCTGACCGAGGATGGCCGCGTCTTTTTCGAGTCGGTGGAGATCACCTATCTGGCCTTGATCCGGTTCATGCACCGGCTAACCGACATTGCTGAACAGAACCTGGCGGCGGACGAACGGATGCCGCTGCGCGCCCGCTGCCTGCGCAGCCTGACCGAGCAAGCGCCGCAGGACATTTATCAGGCCATGCAGCTGATCTACGCGTTCCACCTGATCCAGCAATATGTCGAGGCCGTGCAAGCCCGCTCGTTTGGCGATCTGGACCGCCTGCTGTATCCTTATTTCCTGGCCGATGTCCAACGGGGCACCTTCAGCCCGGAGCAGATCAAGGAACTATTCAAATACTGGTTCATCCAGTACGACTTCCAAAACCACCCCTATAATCAGCCAATGTCGGTCGGCGGCAGCGATGTCTTCGGCCAGCCGGTGGCCAACGAGCTGTCCAGCCTGATTCTGGACGCCTATTATGAGGCGGACATCATCAACCTGAAGATCCATGTGGTCGTTTCCGAAAAAACGCCGGATGCTTTTCTGAAGAAATCGCTGGACATGATCCGCCGGGGCCGCGGTTCTTTTGTCTACATGAACGAACAGGTCGGCCTCGAAGCGATGACCAAATCGCGCGGCTGCCCGGTCCGGCCCCATGAACTGGGCACCTGGGGCTGCTTCAACTTCAATACCAAGGGCGGCGTCACCGATGTC
This sequence comes from Bacillota bacterium, assembly GCA_023438965.1. GTDB lineage: Bacteria > Bacillota > Clostridia > Saccharofermentanales > UBA5734 > UBA8949. The sequence continues at coordinate 3,074 of JAEXPB010000232.1, forward strand.
CTGCATGTACGGCTGAATCTGGCCAAGCCGATCGAGCTGGCCTTGAACAACGGTCTCGACCTGCGCACCGGCGTCCGGATCGGGTGCGCCAGCGGCGATGTCGAGGCGATGCGGTCTTTCGCCGACTTTGAGCAGGCTTTCTATCAGCAGCTGGACGACATGGTGGACAAAGCCTTTTTGATTTCGGATTTTTATGACCGGCATATCATGGCAATCAATCCGGCGCCAATGGATTCCGCGACCTTGCAGTACAGCGTGGATAGCGCCCGCGACGGCTATACGGTGGGCGTGACCAATATTGTCGGTTCCTGCATCGGCACTCCGGCCGACAGCCTGGCCATGCTGAAGAAGGTTGTGTTCGACCGGCAGGCGGTATCGCTGACGCAGATGCGGGATATCCTCCGCAATGATTGGCAGGGGCAGGAAAAACTGCGCGCCGAAATAGTCAAGGATCCGGATAAATACGGCAACAACCGGGATCCGGCCGACCGGTTCGCCGCGGCGATCGCCCGTCACCTGGTCGAACGCATCGCCGGCCGGCCGAACCAGCGCAACGGCACCTACCAGGTCGGCGCGTCTTCCATCGACTACAACATCCGCTATGGTGAGCGGACCGGCGCGACGCCGGACGGCCGCCGGGCCGGTTCGCCGCTGTCGAAAAATGTCGGCCCCTCGATCGGAACCGAACGCAGCGGCATTACAGCGACGATCCAATCCGTGACCAAGCTGCCGGCGGCCGACTTGCCCGGCGGCGCGCCGCTGGACTTCCTGCTGCATCCGTCGGCGGTGCAGGGTGCAGCGGGGCTGGATGCTTTCCTGGCCATGATCCGCGTCTTCATGCGGCAAGGCGGCTATGCCATCCAGGGCAATGTCGTGGACGCGGAGACCCTGCGGGCCGCCCAGCGGGATCCGGAAAAATATCGGGGCCTGCAAGTACGGGTGACCGGCTGGAACTGGTATTTCAACGACGTGATCCCGCAATACCAGGAAGAACTGATCCGCCGGGTGGAAAGCCAGTATTGACTGATTATATATGAAAAATATTTTCTAAAATAGGATCAGCTTTCGCCCAACCTTCTCGAAAGCGTTACGATTAAGGTCTTGAAATAGTAGGCGCTCTGGCCTATTATGATAAAGCGCGGATCATATCTGCAACACTTTCAAAGA
>JAEXPB010000250.1 GCA_023438965.1 Bacillota bacterium
GCATACAGGCGCGCGTCGGCGGGCTGGTTCCCTCCGTACAGATTGGCCGGCCCGCCGCGGCGGTAATGAATGGCCTTGCTAATGTCCCCGGTCTCCACCGCTTTCCGGCAGCTGGCCAGGTCGATGCCGAATGCGACATAGGTGAAGAAATTCTGGCCCTGGATGACCGGCACGCCGGCGCGGTAGAGCACATCGCCGTCGCCGGTTGCATCGATGACCATACCGGCGCCGTAATATTCACGGCCGGATTTGTTTTCGACGATCAGGCCTTCGCAATGACCTTCCTTCATGACCGGTTTGGACACTACGCTGTCCAGCAGGAGGTCGATGCCTTCATCCATGACCTGCTCCATCATCGCCAGCGCGAAAATGCTGGCGGAGAAGCGAGTCACATAACGGGTGGCGCAGCCTGCGCCCGGTTCGCCCTGCTGCCATTCCACCGGAATCGTGTCATAGCCGTAGCGGATGGACAGACGCAGCAGTTCCTCACACATTCCGAAGATGATCTGCCGGCCGCGGCCGTTGCACATCGGCACAAAAAGGTTGATCAGGCCATTGGTGGCCAGACCACCCAACATCAGGCTTTTTTCGATCAGCAGGACAGTCCGGCCGGCCCGTCGGGCTGCCAGGGCGGCAGCCACACCGGCCACACCGCCGCCGGCCACGATCACATCGTATTCTCCCTTGACCGGAACTTGTCCATTTTCGGTTACAAATAACATTCAGATTCCCTCCTGTGCGGCTTTTCGTCTCCAGTTTAGCATATCTGCACCGCTCCGGCGCCCGTCCCGGGCCTTGAAGTTTCGCCGTCCGCCTTGCCGATACGCCATTCGGGACGCCATTAACAGAATAACGTACTGCACAAGCTTTGGCCATGCCTGATTTTGCTTTTTACTTGTCCGTTTTTTACCTCACCGGTACGGCGGATCTTGCACCGCTTTAAGCGGTTATAGCCGGCCATAATAGAATGTTGCTATTTTCATCAAATTAAGATTATAATATTCTTTGAAAGGGGATGATTCCGTGTCTGATAACCGATCGCATCGATTCAATTGGATTGCTCTGCTGCTGCTGGGTCTCGCGGCCATACCGGTCCTGATCCCGGCCGGGATTGAATTTGTTTTATCCCGGCGCGCTTATACGCCGGTCCAGGGACTCTTCACCAGCCCGGTGGTCGGATGGCAGAACTACTCAGCCATCATGGCGCAATTCCCCCGTTTGCTGACCAATTCCTTCGTACTATGGCTGGTCAGCCTGGCCGGGGCGCTGCTGCTCGGTCTGGCTGCCGCCTTGTCGGTCAGCCGGATCCGGAACCGGAAGATTGCCGCTACCAGCGCCGGCCTCCTGCTGCTGCCGGCCTTTGTCCCGCCGATCTGCTACTTCGTGCTGGCTTACCGGCTTCTATCCGCAGCTGTATTCACCAATAACAGCAGTTATGTCTGGGGCTTCCTGGCCCAAACCCTGCTGCCCGGCGCGGCGGTCATCGCCTTTGCCGGCGCCGCGACGGGGCTGGTCTGGCGTTCCCGCGGTCGCAATCCCCTGGCTGGCACCCTGCAGGGCTGCCTGGGCGCCGTTCTGCTCTACTGCTGCCTGATGTTGACGCCCAGCTTCGAAACCACGCAATTGTCCTACAATCCGCTGGTCTACCAGTCGGCCGACATCCTCGACACCTACCAGTATCGGATGAGCCTGCAACAGAACAACCTGGGTACCGGCGCAGCGGCTTTCATCCTGCGCAGCGTCCTGCAGGCGCTGCTGGCGGTCATCCCGGCGCTCATCCTTGCCTATAGCCTGCGCCGGCAAGATCAAGCTCTCCAATCCGCCAGCGGATCCGGGCTGGAGACAATCGACCGGAAAACCAGCCTGGCCGTTCTGCCCTGGCTCGCGGCTGTACTGCTGGGTCTGGCGGCACTGCTGGCCATCGGAATGCCCGGCAGCCTGGCCAAGCTCAATATCGGCAGCAATTTGCTGATGGCCGTCCCGACTGTCCTGATTGCCCTGCTGGCCGGCGCCATCTTCGCCCTGCTCATCCTGAGCGGCGCCCAACAGGCCAGCCGCAGCGGCTTGGTGATCTTCGCCGTCATCATGCTGGCTCCGGCCAATGCCATTATCGGCCATTATTTGGTCGCCAGGCAATTCGGCCTGATCAACACCATCTTCCCGACCGCGCTGACCGTCGGGCTATTGCCACCGGCGCTGCTGCTCCTGCTGGTTTTCGCCCTCTTGCTGCGCGGCAGCCGGAACCGGCAGGCAATCCTGCTGTTCAGTCTCGGCGCCGCCTGTCTGATCGGCGCGCTGGCCTATGGTCATGCTTTCCCCAATATCCTGTTCGTCACTCGGTCGAATCTGCTGTCCGTCGGCGCCTTGTTGAAAAATGTTTTCAGCAGTCAGGCCGCGCAAGACCAACCGCTGCTGGCGTCGATCTACAGTGTGGCCTTGCTCCCGTGTCTGGCGGCCGGCCTTGCTGGCGCAGCCCTGGTCCGGGCAGCCATTTGGGCACTGGTCAAACCGGCGGAGTCGCTCTAGCCAGTCGCGGCCTTCCCTTGACGCGAAGATTATCGAAAAACCCCGCTCCGCTGGGAGTGGGGTTTTTGCGTTTGCCGGATACTATTCATTTGCCTTTCGGACGAATCAATTGAACCGGCCCGCTGCGTACCGGCTGCTGCGGTTGTGGTACAGTCGGATCAGCCGCCTGGGCCGGCCGGTTCAGTGCTGCCGGCTGTCGCTGCGGCCGATTCGACGCGGGCTGGGCCGGCCGGTTCGACCGGCTGCGCTGCGGCAGCCTGACGGCTGGTTCAGCCGGGTTGACCGGTTCTGCAATCAGTTGCGGCGGATACGGATGGTCGCGGATCACCGGTACGGCGCGGCCGCACAATTTTTCGATGTCCCGCAGCAGCTTCCGCTCTTCTGTATCGCAGAAGGAGATGGCGATCCCCGCCCGGCCGGCCCGACCGGTGCGGCCGATCCGATGCACATACTGCTCGGGGACGTCCGGCAAGTCGTAGTTGATCACATGCGAGAGGTCGTCGATATCGATGCCCCGGGCGGCGATGTCGGTGGCCACCAGGACGCGGGTCTGCCGGTTCTTGAAATTGGCCAGCGCCTGCTGACGGGCGTTTTGCGACTTGTTGCCATGGATCGCCTGCGCCTGGATGCCGTCGCGGATCAGGTCGCGCACCACCCGGTCGGCGCCGTGCTTCGTGCGGGTGAAGACCAGGGCGGAGACGATGGCGGGGTTGTCGAGCAGATGGCGCAGCAAATGGCGCTTGTTCACTTTATCGACAAAATAGAGCGACTGGCTGATCGCCTCGACAGTCGGCGTTTCCGGCCGGATGGCGATCTTGACCGGATCAGACAGCAGGGAGTTGGCCAGGGCGGCGATCTCCGGCGGCATGGTGGCCGAAAAGAACAAGGTCTGCTTCTGCTCCGGCGTCCGGGCAATGATTTTGCGGACATCATGGATAAAGCCCATGTCCAGCATGCGGTCGGCTTCGTCCAGGGTCAGGATCTCTATGTCCTTCAGGTCGATCAGCTGCTGGTTCATCAGGTCGCCCAGGCGGCCGGGCGTGGCGACCAGGATGTCGACGCCGTGCCGGTGCGCGTCTTCCTGCGGTTTCTGGGAAACGCCGCCATAGATGACGGCAGCGCGTAAATTCAGGTAGCGGCCGTAAACGCAGAAGCTTTCGTAAATCTGCAGGGCCAGCTCGCGGGTCGGTGTCAGGATCAGGGCGCGGATCCGGCGCAGCGGCTGACTGCGTTGGGCCGGGCTGCGGTTGGCCTGGCTTAAGCCGGGTTGGGCGGTCTGGCCAGTAAAGCTGGTTGGGCTAAAGCGGCTCAGGCGCTGCAGGATCGGCACCGCGAATGCGGCGGTCTTGCCGGTTCCGGTCTGGGCGCAGC
>JAEXPB010000258.1 GCA_023438965.1 Bacillota bacterium
CCCGGCCGCCGGGAAATCGGCCATGGCGCCCTGGCGGAGCGTTCGCTGCTGCCGGTCCTGCCCAGTGAGGAAGAATTCCCGTACGCCATTCGCTGCGTCTCCGAAATCTTGATGTCCAACGGTTCGACCTCCCAGGGATCGGTCTGTGCCAGCACCCTGGCCCTGATGGACGCCGGCGTGCCGATTAAGAAACCGGTGGCCGGGATATCCTCCGGCTTGATTGTCAATGAGGAAAACGAGCAGGACTACCTTGTCTTCATGGATATTCAGGGCATTGAGGACTTCTTCGGCGACATGGACTTCAAAGTCGCCGGCACCACCGAAGGCATCACGTCCATCCAGGTGGACATCAAGGTGGACGGCCTGTCCTACGATGTGATCCGCGACGCCTTCGCCATGACCCGCAAGGGCCGTCTGCAGATCATCAGCGAGATTATCCTGCCCTGCATCGACAAGCCGCGCGCCGACCTGTCGCCGTATGCCCCGAAGATCATCCAGACCGTCATTCCGGTGGACAAGATCCGTGAAGTCATCGGCGCCGGCGGCAAGGTCATCAACCGCATCATCGACGAGACCGGCGTGGAAATCGACATTGAAGATGACGGCCGCGTGTTCGTCGCTTCGCCGGACTCGGCCGCTGCCAACCGCGCGCTGGCCATGATCCTCGGCATTGCCAACGATCCGGAACCGGGCCAGGTGTTCAATGGCAAGGTAACCCGCCTGATGACCTTCGGCGCTTTCGTCGAGTTCCTGCCCGGCAAGGAAGGCCTCGTCCATATCTCCAAGATGGCCTGGCACCGTGTCGACAAAGTCGAGGATGTGGTCAAGGAAGGCGATAGCGTGACCGTCAAGGTCATCGAGATCGACGGCCAGGGCCGGATCAACCTGTCCATGCGCGACTGCATGGAGAAACCGGCGGATTACGTTGAGTCTGAAGGCGGCGAACGCCGTCCGCAACCGCACGGCGACCGCGGCGGAGATCGCGGCGGGCGTGACCGCGGTGACCGTGGCGACCGCGGTGACCGTGGCGGACATCGTGGCGGTGATCGCGGCGGCCATGACCGCGGGTATGACCGGCCGATGCGTTCGGATCGTCCCGATCGTCCCGATCGGCCGGAGCGCCCGGAGCGCGCCGACCGTGCGCCTGAGCATGGCGGACCGCAGCCAAGCGGCGACCAGCCGCGGCGCAAAGAGCGGGATTTCTGATTCCTGCTGCTCCTTGATTGACTTGAAAGGCTGTCCCGGAATGAAACCGGGGCAGCCTTTTCCATAGGTTTTTATGTGCGGCTGCACTTGACAGCGGCGCTGCTAAACATTACAATTGGGAAGGTCCGGCGGGGTGTAGCTCAGGTGGCTAGAGTGCTTGCTTGGGGTGCAAGAGGTCGCACGTTCAATTCGTGTCACTCCGACCAGATGGAAAGCCTAGAGACTGTAAGGTCTCCAGGCTTTTTCTGTTCCTGGAATATTGCTGATTTTCAAGGATTGGTTGCAGTAGTGTTGCAGTAGTTTGAGATTTTGGCTGCTGCATCAGCTTTATCCTGGTCTGAAACATGCGTATAGATGTCCAAAAGCGTTTCAATCCTGGAATGGCCGGTCAATTTTTGCAGAGTCTTTGGATTAACGCCAGCCTGTGCGCCTCTGGTGCAATAAGTATGCCTCAGATCATGAACCGTGAATTCCGTATTAGCTTCCATCCATCGAAGCAGATTGGTTCCATCGAGTTTCTGACCATTTCGTGTGGCAAAGACATATTCTGAATTAGCCATCGCTTTACGATATTCAAGCATAGCCCGTATTTCTTCATCAGGATATGGGATAAACCGATTCCGATGCTCGTTCTTTGTACCAGGAATATGGATCTGGTCTGGTCCAATATCATCCCATCTTATAGATACCACTTCACCGCGACTGGCCCCGGTTCGTAGAGCAAAAAGCAGAGCATGACGTATAGTCTGGCTTGCCAAGTCTGATTTATCCGGCTTACCTTGGGATGTCATCTTAACAGGTGCCGACAGAATTTTCGTCAATTCCTCTTCTTCCTCGCGGGTCAAGGCTTTTGCTTTTCGTTCAGTCTTTTTTGGAGGTAAATTGGTCGACTTCACAGGATTGTTGCGGATCATCATATCCGTAACCGCCTGATCAAAAGCCATCAGTAAAAACGTTCGCGTAATCTCAACAGTCCTACGTTCGCCTGTGATGGCGTTCAATGCTTTCTGAATATCAGCTGGGGTAATTTGACTAATCGGCATATCCAGAAGGCTTTGAGGCAGTCTATCGCGGCTATATCGATAGGAATTCAATGTAGCCTGACTGACATTATGGGATTTGAAGACTTCAACCCATTTATCAAGCCAAATGCCCAAAGGTATTACAGATGATATGATGTAATCACCTGTATCCATTTCTCTACGTTGCTGGGTAAGCCACTCCCGGGCTTCTCGCTGAAATTTGAATGACTTGGCACGACGTTTGCCATCTGGTGATGTTATCTGTGCGGTATAGGTGCCGTTCTTTCGTTTATAGCATGTGCCTTCACCGTTGGCACGAGTCCTGGGCTTTCCTTTTTTATTCATTTTGAAATCTCCTTCAGCAATTTACTGACTTGAATTGTGTTATGGCAAGATCGATTCAGCTTAATCAGCCCAATATGCTTCTGACTAAACTTGATCATTCTCTGATATGTACCTTCCGTTCATGAAATCTCTCAAGGCATATTTGGCAACCGACATGCTACGCCTATCATCTGGGAATATGCGATGCAGCTCTTTGCTCTTCAGTATTTTCCAGGCGTGCTTTTCGGAAAGACCACAATAAGTAACAAGGTCTGGATGTCTCATTATCTCTGGCCATTCTGAAAAGGGCCGACAGACCCTAGATATAATTTCGGATTCATCATTGGGGTGATCATTTTCTATTTGCGGAATCGTCGTTTTCATTTTGAGCTCCTTTGATTTTGAATTTCATGTCGGTAGACTGTATTGATAGGCAAATTGAAGTAAGCCGCATAGGCTTGCGGGATCATATACATGTGATTTCTTCTTGTCTGAATGTAGTTGATATGGTAAATGGTGATTTGGGTAACTTGAAGAAGCTGTTCGAGCCTGGTATTCCTTATAGGCGCAACCAGTAAGGGTAGACCTATCCCTTGGATTTCACACAGTGAAAGAATCAAGCTGTGATGTAGTTCGTCGGGCTATTTTGACAAGAAGTCCATTGAGGGCGATTTTATAGAAAGGCTCAGCACATTAATTGAATGCGTAGCCAGTAACGAGAAGCTGCTTTCGAAGCTTGAAATGAATCACCAGAATGGATCTGTCAATCCAAGTATGGAATTATCCTGCCAACTTCAGATGCGTTGGCTTGATCTCCAGAACAGAGAGATAAGAAATTGGGACTGTGACGATGGTGTTGATACTAATGCTCATTCCTCCTTTCATATGGTCTATGATTTGATTATATAACGGAATTCCTGATATCGCAATGGTAGTGGGCTTCGATATAGGGGCCTTTTCTGTGAACTATTGGTAAATTAAAATATCAAATAGAAACATACAACTGAGTGCGCGTGCAGCGTTCCCTTCGGTGATTCACTTAACCACCGATCCAATATGATCGAAGGGAACTGGTAGCAGAGAGAGCCGTCCCGTTGTACGGGTGCATGGAAAAGCAGGCCGATGCCATCATGACACCGACCTGCTTCCATCAGGCGACTAACGGTCAATTCACCATGGCTGTCGGTTCTTCTACTGGTACTGCGTTTTCGACATCAGGTGGAGCATTCCTGATCTCATCATCGGCAGCACTACTGATATCGGCCAGGTAACCAGCCTGCAGCTCAATGCTCAGGATACCGAAACGGCTCAATAGGTTCCTTAGGATCGTCTTGGTTGCCATTTCATCGAAATTCGTAGTCCAGGGTGAGCCAGAAGATCCATAGCTTTTGCTATACCGTTTGGCATGCGCCAGCATACGTTCAGTAGACCAGTATTGGGACTTGGAAAAGCCGTTCGTGGTTTCGAGATAGCAGCTGAAGCCGATCACTTTATCGCTGAGCCTGGGTCCAGACAAATCCACCTCGCCAGTCAGCCGATTTTCGCCGATAAGCTCACCTTCATAAACAGGACCGGCATGGATGTGTCGATAAGCGCCAGTCCTAAGGCACAGCTGAATATACCCTTTATATCCTAGCTGGAATGTAGGGATCAGTTTGCCGTTTTGCCTGTTGTCCCGAAATGGGACGATATAAGCAAAGCCAAGCTGCTTGTTGATGGGGAGCTTGAGCGTAGCCGCCTTGAATGCTTCCATCAGGACTTCACTGGCACTACAGCTCTGGAGGCACCTATCGTTGGTATAGAGGTCCACGACGGATGCCAGGAAGCTATCGGCATGCTCCTGCAAAGCATTACGAAACATATCCCGAACCTGAGCCTGACAAATGAGGTTCTTCAGTCGGTCTGATTTGGGCGCAGCAGGGGAGGAGGCTTTCTGGGCCACCGCTTCTTGGATTAAGTCTTTGGTATTGGCAGTCATAATGTCGGTCATAAGCTCATCTCCTTATCCTTTTTGATTTCGAACTTGCGAAAAGTCGTGCTGCGGATGTATTGCTGATAGAGGTCGGTCTGTTCTGCCTGTAATCGCTTGCTGTCGAATGAGGTCTTGCGTTGGGATCGCCACCAGACGGTATACCCTTGTGCTTTTCCGCCGTCTGCATCACCAATCTCCAGCTGCAGTTGCTGCTTCAAGCTGTCCGAGTCCTGTTCCAGCTGCTGGATCTGGCTATCGAGCATCAGAATCTGTTTAATTAGCTCTTCCTGCCCATACAAGGGAACCAGGATGCCATCGTTGTGGCTGTTCGGATATAGCTGACGCATCAGGAGGCCAGATTGCTC
>JAEXPB010000406.1 GCA_023438965.1 Bacillota bacterium
AAAAGCACGCCCCCAAGGGCCGCCTTTACGAGAACCGGGCGCGGACCGGCAAGTTTGTCTGGGAAAAGGACGCCCTGATCGACCTGACCTTCCCGCAGGTGCTGGACCGTATGGTCGACGAATTCCCGGACCAGTATGCTTTCCGCTACACGGTCATGGACTATACTCGAACCTATGCTGAGTTCCGGGATGACGTCGACACCTTCGCCCGGACCTTGATCGCCTTGGGCGTCAAGCCCGGCGATCACGTCGCTATCTGGGCGACCAATGTGCCGCAGTGGTACATCACCTTCTGGGCGGCCACGAAGATCGGCGCCGTCCTCGTCACGGTCAACTCCGCCTACAAGATCTACGAGGCCGAATACCTGCTGCGCCAGTCCGACACGCATACGCTGGTCATGATCGACGGCTATAAGGATTCGAATTATGTCGGCATCATCCAGGAGCTCTGTCCGGAACTGGCCACCGCCGAAGCCGGCAAGCCGCTGCACATCAAGCGCCTGCCGTTCCTGCGCAACGTGGTCACCGTCGATTCGCGGCAGCCGGGTTGCCTGACCTGGGACGAGGCCATCGCCCTGGCCGATTCGGTGCCGATCGAAGAGGTTCATCGCCGGGCCTACGCGATCAACAAGCACGATGTCTGCAACATGCAGTACACCTCCGGCACGACCGGCTTCCCGAAGGGCGTCATGCTGACCCATTACAATGTCGTCAACAACGGCAAATGCATCGGCGACTGCATGGACCTGTCCACCGCCGACCGGATGATGATCCACGTGCCGATGTTCCATTGCTTCGGCATGGTGCTGGCGATGACCGCGTCCATGACTCATGGCGTGACGATGTCGCCGATGCCGGCTTTCTCGCCGAAAAATTCGCTGGCGTGCATCAACCAGGAGAAGATCACCTGCTTCCACGGCGTGCCGACCATGTTCATTGCCATGCTCGAGCACGAGGATTTCCCGAAGACCGACTTCTCCCACATGCGGACCGGCATCATGGCCGGCAGCCCCTGCCCGGTCAAGGTCATGCAGGATGTGCTGGACAAGATGCACATGAATGAAATCACCATCGTCTTCGGCCAGACCGAATCTTCGCCCGGCTGCACCCAGAGCCGCGCCGACGACCCGATGGACGTCCGCGTCAACACGGTCGGCCGGCCGCTGCCCGGCGTCGAATGCCGGATCGTCGACCCGCAGACCAACCAGGAGCTGCCGGACAATGTCGACGGTGAATTCGTCGCCCGCGGCTACAACATCATGAAGGGTTATTATAAAATGCCGGAGGCCACCGCGACCGCCATCGACGCGGACGGCTGGCTGCACACCGGCGACCTGGCCCGGCGCGACAGCAACGGCAATTTCAAGATCACCGGCCGGATCAAGGACATGATCATCCGCGGCGGCGAGAACATCTACCCCAAGGAAATCGAGGACTTCATCTACACCCATCCGAAAGTCAAGGATGTCCAGGTTATCGGCGTGCCCGACCAGCAGTACGGCGAAGAGATCATGGCCTGCGTCATCCTCAAGGAAGGGGTCAGCCTGACTGCCGACGAGCTCAAGGAATACATCCGGTCGCACATGGCCAAGCACAAGACGCCGCGCTACATCGATTTTGTGACCGAATTCCCGATGAACGCCGCCGGCAAGATCATGAAATACAAGATGCGCGAGGCCGCGGTCGAGAAACTCGGCCTGCAGGCAGCGAACAAGATCGCCACTGCGTAAAGGGATTGCAAAAGCCGGATCGGAAACACATTCTGGTCCGGCTTTTCACGGTGCACAGTAACTAGGCCAGGCGGACTAATTTAACAGGAAATCCAGAATATTGACGATTCAATCATATAAAATCAATAATTTATGCAATTTTATATGATGAAGCATATAAACTCGGCGAACGATGTAATTTTGCACTTCTAATCGAGTAAACCAATCGGCTAATCGAGTTGAATTTTTGAACCGGCCGCTGCAGGGCTGCCAGGCTGGCTGCCCCGGCCGAACCGGTTCCGGTAGGCTGACGGCGACAACTCGGTATATTCCGCGAAAATCGTCGAGAAATACGTCTCGGTATGGAAGCCGACTTCGCTGCCGATCAGGCTGATCGGCCGGTCGGAATTAACAAGCAGGTCGATCGCCCTGGCGATGCGGATGCCATTCAGTTTTTCGATGATCGTCGAGCCGGTCTGTTCCTTGAACAGGCGCGACAGGTGGCGGTAGCTGTAGGCCAGGGAGTCCGCCAGCTGATTGACGTCGATATCGGCGGCATAATAGGCTTCCAGGTACATCAGCACCTGGTGCGCGACATGACGCGGCTGGACATCCTCCCGGCGCTCAGCGTTCGTCAGGGGAAGATCCGGATGGATCGCCTGGCGGATTTGCAGCAGCCATTGCAGGAAAGCCACTTCCAGCTCGCAGTCGGACAGGGTCGGAATCAGGTCGAGAAACCGGTCGGCCGGGAAATCGACGCTGCGCGGCCGATACCGGGCAAAACCGGCGATCAGGCTATCGGCGATCCGGCGGAGGCCGGCGGTCTCGGGCCAGCTGAGCTTTTCCAGTTTCCAGCGGACGCAGAAGCCGTCGTCGCCGGCGCCATCACAGTGCCGGTGGCTATGCATCACGCCGGGCGGAATCAGGTAGACCTGGCCCGGATTAACCAGGAATTCGACATGCTCCATGCTGGTGTAAACGCGGCCTTGCGCCACATAATTGAACTCGAACCAGGGATGGCGGTGCACCATGGTCGTCCAATCGGCCGGATGGCGCGCGCCAATAAAATCCACGCAGGTGACCTGCAGGTCCTGGAAGATTATCGGCTGCATCAGGAGCCGGTTCGCCGGCTGGACGGCTTTGTCCCAGACAGAATCGGCCATTTCCGTCACCTTCTCATTCCGCCGGATACCAGATCCTGCCGGACCTGGCGGGTTGCTGCCATATCATCATAAGGGATGAGCGATCGACCTGTAAAGCAACGCGGGAAGGAAATGCCGGAACCCGGCGATCTGAACCTGGGATCCGGCGTTTTGATGTCCGAATCCTGAAAGAATGAATCCGAATTCTGGAAGTTTAATTACCCGGATCAGATAAAATAGAAATAGACTGAACTGGATGAACGACTCACCCGGTAATTGCCATTCGCGCAGTCAAAGGAGTTCCTATGGCGACAGTACAAATATCCGACCAGGACATCGAGTCTGCAGCGGACCTCATCGAATACCTGACCAACCATCGCATCCACCTGATCGGCAACGCCCACATCGACCCGGTCTGGCTCTGGCGCTGGACCGAAGGCTTCAGCGAAGTGATGGCGACTTTCCAGGCCGCGGTCGACCGTCTGCGGGAGTATCCCGGCTTCATCTTTACCTGCGCCGGCGCCTGTTATTATCAGTGGGTGGAGCAGAACAACCCGGCTTTGTTCGCCGAAATCCGACGCTTCATTCAAGAAGGACGCTGGGTGCCGGTCAATGGCTGGTGGATCCAGCCGGACTGCAACATCCCCTGCGGCGAGTCCTTTGCCCGCCAATCCCTGTACGGCCAGCGGTACTATTTAGCCAAATTTGGCCGGATCTGCCAGACCGGCTACAATGTCGATTCCTTCGGGCACCATGGCATGCTGCCGCAGATCCTGCGGCAAAGCGGCCTGCGCCATTATGTCTTCATGCGGCCAAGCGAGCAGGAGAAGCCGGGCGTGCCGCTCATTTTCCGCTGGGAAAGCGCGGACGGCAGCCAGGTGCTGACCGCGCGCCTGCCCTCCGGCTATGGGTTCCGGCAAGCCGAGAGCCTGGCGGACAAGCTGGCTGAGGTGGCCGCCCAGGGCGCAAAGCTGGATACGGACCTGATGTTCTTTTATGGCGTCGGCAATCACGGCGGCGGGCCGACGATCGCCCTGCTGGACAAGATCACTGACCTGCAGGCGGAGCTGCCGGCCGATCGCTTGATCTACAGTTCGCCGGACCAATACATGGCCGCGATCGAGCCGGCGGCCGAATGTTTCCCGGTGGTGCGCGGCGACCTGCACCATCATGCGATCGGCTGCTACAGCGCCAACCTGCGGATCAAGCAGATGAACCGGCAGGCCGAGCTGCGGCTGCTGGGCGCCGAGCGGCTGGCCAGCCTGGCCGCCAGCTTGTTCGACGGGCCGGACTTTGCCGCTGGCGCGGAGCACAACCGCCAACTGAAAGCAGCCTGGGAGAAGGTCATGTTCAATCAATTCCACGACATACTCTGCGGCTGCAGTATCAAGCCGGCCTATCAGGATGCTGCCGAGTGGCACGGCTACGCGCTTTGCCTCGCCGGCGAAGTTCAGAATCAGGCGATCCAGAAAATGGCCTGGGCCGTCGACACGCTGGGCGACTGGTCGCTGCCGCGATCCAAGGAACAGGACTGGAAATTATGGGGACTGCAGGCCAAAGGCACACCGGCTGTCGTTTTCAACGCGCTGCCTTTTGCCG